>CAJODA010000076.1 GCA_905233745.1 uncultured Bacteroidales bacterium | reverse complement strand
CCTCAACGCCGCCGCCCTCGACCCACGTATCAAAGCCACCGTGGCCTCCACAATGTACGACATGAGCCGTGTAATGCAGAACGGTTATCACGATGACGGAGACAGCAAAGAGTCGCGAGATGCGATGCGCAAAGCATTGGCCGAACAGCGAATCGTCGACTATCGCAACGGCTCGTACGAACGTGCCGGTGGTGTGGTGGAAGACCCGACCGATGCGCCGTGGTTTGTCCAGCAGTATCACGCATACTACAAGACCCCGCGTGGCTATCACAAGCGCAGCCTCAACAGCAACGAGGGCTGGAACAAAACCTCCGCCCTTCCATGGCTCAATGCCGGTTTCCTTAAGTTCACGGGCGAGATTGACAACGCCGTGCTGATTCTGCATGGTGAAAAAGCACATAGCCGCTATTTCGGCATCACCGCATACGAGAACATGACGGGCGAGAAAGTGGACCTGCAAGGACAGGATGCCAACCTGCAGCACAAACCCCTCGCCGAATCGCTGATTGTCAAGCGTGGCAATAAGCAGCTGTACATCGTCCCGAACGCCACCCATTGCGACCTCTACGACGGTGGCGAAGGCAACTACATCCCGTTCGATTACATTGAAAGCTTTTACAAGGAGAACCTAAAATGAAAAAAGTAGTCGTTATCTCAACCAGCCTCCGTTCTGGTTCAAACAGCAATATGCTAGCGGAGCAGTTTGCCGAAGGAGCGAAAACCGCTGGCCACGAGGTGGAACTCATCTCGCTGCGGGGCAAGGAAATCAAGTTCTGCATCGGGTGCTTGTCTTGTCAGAAGACGGGTGCCTGCGTCATCAAGGACGATGTGCCCGCCATTATGGAGAGCGTTCTGAACGCCGATGTCGTCTGCTGGGCCACACCCATCTACTACTACGAGATGAGCGGCCAAATGAAGACCCTCATCGACCGCATGAACGCAATGTACCCCAAGGACTACAAGTTCCGCGACGTCTATCTGCTGACCACGGCAGCCGAGGACGAGGAGTTCGTGCCGAAGCGCGCCGAGGGCGGCCTCACCGGCTGGATCGACTGCTACGGGAAGTCCGCGCTCAAGGGCCACCTTTTCTGCGGCGGTGTTGGCGGCCCGAAAGAAATTGAAGGCAACGCCAAGTTGCAGGAGGCGTATGAGATGGGTAAACAGGTGTGATTATCGTTTTGAGGAATGAGACGGTATCACCGCCGCAAGGGTTTCTGTGACCTTTGCGGCGGTTGAAGTTAACAGGTTCGTGAATACATAATTATTGCAAATGAAATGAATCCACAAAGCATAGAACATATCCGCACTTCGCGGAGCCTGGAAGGGGCCGAACTGCCTGAATACCGGCCCAAAACAAAAGACATATACCTTGCAGGGGGGTGCTTCTGGGGAACCGAGCATTACTTCAAACAGATTGAAGGCGTGGTGGATACGGAAGTGGGCTTTGCTAACGGGCAGACACAGAATCCGACCTATCAGGAAGTCTATACCGACACGACGGGGTTTGTAGAAACGGTTCATGTTCATTACAATCCCGATGTGGTCGGCCTTGAATTTCTGTTGCAGATGTTCTTCAAGGCCATTGACCCGACAAGCTTGAACAAGCAAGGCCATGATGAGGGAACTCGCTATCGAACAGGGATTTACTATAAAAAACCTGAGGATTTGCCCATTATTGAAAGGGTGTATCATGAAGTGCAAAAGAGCTATACTCAGCCCTTGGCCGTGGAGAAACTTCCCTTGGAGAACTTCTTTGCGGCGGAGGAATATCACCAGGACTATTTGGACAAGAACCCCACGGGTTATTGCCACCTGCCGCAGTCGCTGTTTGAGTTTGCAAAAAAAGCAAAAGATAATAGGAATTCCCATTTCACCATCAGACCCGCGAAGCCCAATGAGGCCAGCCTTGTCCTTGAATTCATCAAGAAACTGGCCGCATACGAAAAATGTGCCGATGAGGTGGTGGCCGACGAAGCTACTGTTTATCATTCGCTGTTTGTGGAGCATTCCGCGGAGGTAGTCTTCGCCGAAGAGGACGGCGAGGTGGTCGGTTTTGCCCTGTTCTTCCACAACTTCTCCACCTTTGTGGGACGAAAAGGCCTATATCTTGAAGACCTCTTCATTCTGCCCGAGAAGCGTGGCAGGGGATATGGAAAAGCATTGCTGAAATACTTGGCAAACCTCGCCGTGGAACGCAACTGCGGTCGCATGGAGTGGATCTGCCTCGATTGGAATGAGCCCGCCCTGAAGGTCTATCGCAGCATCGGCGCTATCCCGATGGATGAGTGGACGGTGCAAAGATTGGATGAGGAGGCGTTGAAACGGTTTGCGGAAAAGTAAAATAATGGAAATCACCACGCTGCTTGACATCCATTCACGAGAGGAGCTTTATCATTGGTACCAAGAGAACCACGATAAAGCCACCGACTTCTGGTTGCGCATCAATCGTGCGGAAGCGGACTGTCCAGGTGTAGTCCGCTACGTTGATGCCGTTGAGGTGGCCCTGTGTTTCGGGTGGATTGACAGCACCATGAAGCGCATTGGTGGAGGGTGCGCTATTGCTATTGGTCATCCTGCCCACATTGGCCGTTTACAAATTCACGAAAGAATACAACTAATGAAACGCTTGTCTTTTTGGCTGCCCATACGTTCAATAGCGTTCTTGCTGGTGAAAGAAAAAGCAGTTCTGTTATGCTAAGACAATAAAATTTAGAAAGAAACACTGATGAATCAGTTTCCCCGGCACCAACCCCACCCCAACCGACCTGAACCGGGCGCCATTACTGAAAATGTTGCTATTTCCATAAAAAAGAAGTATTTTTGCCGAAATTTTAAATCAGGTTTAAATGTTGGCAAAGAATTCAAATTCAGCAGTTAAAATTATATTATGCCTTTTAACTGTTGTTATGATTACAGTAGGCGCAACGGCGCAAGAGGTAACAGTGAACAATCGTTCTTTGACCAACACCCTCAAAGAGTTGAATTTTGAATTAAAGACTCTTTATAATCAAAAACCTGAAACACAGCGCCTTTTCAACAACGATTACAAGCGTCAGCACCAACGGATGATTGATGTCATCACGCAGACGAACGAGCTCTCCATATTGCTCTATTCGCAGGAGCAGAAGAGGACCTTTGATATGGCATACGCGTTGAAGAAAGTGACGACTGGCTATAATGATTTCCATCAGGGTATGCGGCCGTATGACCAAGTCATCAGCGATTTGAGCTTCGAAATAGAGCGTTACGCGCGCCTTATCGAGGCACTGCGCCGTCTTCCGCCGGAGATGAAGGAAATTGAGGTTGAGATAGTGCCGGACAGCCTGCTATACCATAATGATTCTTCAGACACCCATCTGTCTAACATCGAATCTTCATTGGAAAGGGAAATCATCCAGATCGCCATTAAGGATAGCGCCACAGCACCATTTGTGCTGGACAAGACGGGGGAACAGTACCGCGACTCCTGTATCCTATATGCCTCCGAACTGTTGAAAATGTACGCGGGGAACCGTGATGCAGTCGTGGCAGACAGCACACACTATAAGGGAGCTTTCATACGCACAAAAGAGGCATATGATTACGCTGAAGCACAATATGCCGAACTGGACAAGTACGTTTTTTTGGTTGGGCAAACGCCCTATTGGGATATTCTCTCCAACTTCAAATCCTATTGGGGGACGATGAAGAAAGAGATGCACAATGAGTATGATTTTGACGTCCTGAACAAGGCGAAAGCGGAAGACAAAGAATATTATAACAAGTTGTCCGGACGGGCGGAAAAAGCCTATTCGGTGGTTGCCTGTGCCATTCAATTAGGCTCACTTTTTATCGTATGGATTTTTGTATTCGGAGTCCTCTGGTTGACAACACATTACACCAAGCGCAAAAAACTCATCCCACAGAAATCATTGTTTCTGTTTTCCGTATTGGCGGGCACGATTTTGTATTTCCTGATGTTCGGCTATTTCTGGCAGGGAAGCGAGTATGTGCATTACGGCGTGAAAAACATCAACACTTTCCTTTGGCTGCTGGTGGCCATTGCCGGTTCATTGCTCCTTCGTGTCAAACCAGACCAACTTCGTCACGGATTCTGTATCTATATCCCCACCATCCTGCTTTCTTTGTTCATCATCTTCTGCAGGAACACCTTTATTCCGGACATTATGCTGAATATTGTGTTTACGCCTGTTCTGCTGGTTGCTGTATTGGGACAGTTAGTTGTTTGCCTGATAGAACAAGGTAAGGCTCCGCGAACAGACAGCATTCTCGGTTGGATCTCGTTTGCCATCTATAGTATCTCCTTGATTATTTCGGTCTTCGGCTTCATTTTTTCCGCCTTGATCGGTTTGGTTTGGTGGTATTTCATGTTGGTGGCTTTGTCAACAACCTTCTGTATCTCGGATTTGATGGACCGATATAAGGAAAATCGGCTGGACGAGCGCATTGAAGCCAAGCGAAAGCATAATTCATACGTGTTTGGTGAAGACCGTGACATCTTGCTCTTCAGCGTCACCTGGTTTCACGACCTCATCAAGCAGGTCGTTGTTCCTGCCCTGTTATTGTACTCCATACCGTTGTGCGTCCGACTCTCTTTGGACATATTTGATTTCACAGACCTCTTCGCACGGTACTACTACGAGCCTTTCTTTCAGCTGAAGAACGAGGCCACGGGCGTGTTCACACTACGCGTGTCCATCATAAGCATTGTCTATCTGCTGTTCCTGTTCTTTGTGCTCCGTTACATCAACCGCGTCATTCATGTCATTTGGCACTATATCCGATATACGTCATTCATGCGCAAGAACAAACGCACCTACGTGCGTGCCAACGAGATCAACCTGTCGATTGGGAACAGCATCATCAGCGCGATAGTCTGGATGATTTACACCATTGCGGTGGTGCAGGAATTGAAGATACCTACCGGCTCCTTGGGATTGGTCGCCGGTGGTTTGTCTGCCGGTATCGGTATTGCCCTCAAGGACATAATCAACAACTTCATCTACGGCATCCAGCTGATGGGAGGGCGTTTGCGTGTCGGCGACTGGATCGAATGCGAAGGGGTCAGGGGCAGGGTCACCGGCATCAACTACCAATGCGTGCAAGTGGAGACCATCGAAGGCACCGAGATGTCTTTCCTGAACGCTTCTCTCTTCGGCCAGAATTTCAACAACCTGACCCGGAACAACTCGTATGAGCTAACCAAGATTATAGTCGGTGTGGAATACGGCACCGATGTGGAGAACGTGCGCAAAGTGCTGAAGGAGGCGATGAAGGAAATGGACACCAAAGACAAATACGGGCGCCACATCGTGGATCCGAAGAGAGGCATTATCATAATCGTGGAAAACATGAGCGACAGTGCCGTGGATATCGCCGTAAAACAGTATGTGCTGGTTCCCGAACGGATTGAATTCGTAGAGCGCGCCAAGGAAGTCGTCTATAAAGCTTTAACCGATGCGGGTATCACGATAGCCTTCCCGCAGTGCGACATACACATTAAATAAGAATATTATGGAGGTAAGATTCAAAGAAAAAGGCAAAATCATTGACATTGCCATTGTACTTGTAGGCGGCATCGTTTCCGTCGGCACGATGCTTTACGGGGTATTCCATTACGGTCTGAAGAACGCCTGGCCCGAGCTGGTACTCAACCTGTTCTACATCGCCTGTCTGGTGATGATTGTCATGTACTTTTTCAAGAAAGGGATCACCACAAATCAGTTCAACTATTGGTGCTCGCTGTGTGTGGGCATAACTATCCTGTTGCGCGACATCCTCTTCCCTCCCCTACTAGCCAATTACGCCATCCACCTGGCATGTCTCACGCTCTCGGTGATGCTGATTCTCATGCTCACCTATTTCTATGCCCGCAAGGAATGGAAGACCTACTCCAAACTCAACCTGTGGATGATCTGCATCATCGACATGGTCATTGCCGGATTTTACACCTATGTCACCCTTCATGAGCCCATCGACGAATACACCAACTATTCGCTCACCGAAATCTGGATTCGTCCCACCATCACTTACGGGCTTGTGGCCTGCTTCGTATCGAAAACAGAAGAAAAATAGTTGATTCACACAAATTGCCGGACAAATAACATCATACTAATCTAATCATTTATAAACAGGAGGAACACTATGATTCTTAAAAAACTTGACCCCAATCATCCTGACATTCCCGCGCTGAAGAAGCTGTTCGAGGAAGCATTCCCTGAAAAAGAGCGTCCTATTAGCATGGACGGTATTCTGGCATTCTTGGATCAGATGCCGTGCGATCTTCTGGGTGTCTATCCCGATGAAACGCCGGATGAGTTTTCCGGTTTCTTCTTTGGAGTCAGAGGAGAGTCCAATGTATATGGGGTTTATTACGCCACCCGTCCAGAACTGCGTTCAACAGGTATCGGTGCCAAGGCTTTCCAAGCCATTTTGGAGTATTATGGCGATTTGCCGTTCTGGTTTTCCTATGAGAGTCCCTTTGAAGAGAGCGACAATGCCGAACAGCGGGAGCGCAGACGTAGATTTTATCTCAAGAACGGATTCTACGAGACCGGTTGGTTCACAAAACTGAATGGCACCGAATTTATCATCGCCAGTTCCAAACCAGAATTCAACAAAGAGGCTTTCGAAAAATTCATGACTTCCATGGCGGCCGGTCTCCCTGAATCTCAGGTTCTCCCGGAATTATACAGACGCGACGACGAATGGGCGAAGTAACGAATATAGACAGAAAGGAGAATAAACAATGAAGTTATGGGCACTTGAATGTGAATTACTACGACATTGTCAAGGAAGGCGGCTTCATCGACATATGCCTGATGTAACAAAATTCAATTTTTAGAAGTAAAGGAGGCATTAATTAAGTCGTGAGCAAGAAGAGACTGATCTGGAAAATACCCTGCATCGTTGTCGGTGTCATCTTGGGGATAGTGCTGTTACTGCTGATTGCCGTAACGGTCGTCTTGGTGACACCCAGTGCTCGCACGGCTGTCCTGCAAAAATGTGTGAAGATAGCCAATGAGCGGACCGACTTCGATGTGGATCTGGGACGACTCTATCTTTCCCCTTTCCATCATTCTCCGATGATTCTCTATCGCGCCTACAAGGGCAAGGAGGACCTGCCACTGCACATCGAAATCGACAGTCTCTTTGTAGGTCATCGCGGTCAGGACACGCTGATCTACGTGCATGCTTTGCGTCTGCAAGGGAGTATGAAAAAACCTGGGGATGGAGAACCGAAAGATGACTTTTTGGCCCGCATCATCGTGGTGGACCAACTGCTGCTGGACCAAGCGACGGTCCATTCCGACTCGCTGATAGACGCGGT
The DNA here is from genome assembly GCA_905233745.1 of uncultured Bacteroidales bacterium. Taxonomy (GTDB): domain Bacteria; phylum Bacteroidota; class Bacteroidia; order Bacteroidales; family WCHB1-69; genus F23-D06. The sequence goes on along the minus strand of CAJODA010000076.1, from coordinate 2,091 downwards.
AGGTATCGACGTTATTCTGGAACATCTGAATGTTAAAAGTCCGGGACTCAACATCGCGAAAGGGGAATACCCGTTGCACGGCTTGCTGTTGGCGGATGCGTATGTGGGCATTGAACTGCGTGACACCGAGGACGATGATGAGGATACCACCTCTACCCCGATGGCCTTCGATATACAGGATGGTGAGCTGCGCAATGCGCGCTTCGTGCTCAATCCGATGGGATTGGATTTACGTGCCGGCTCCCTGTCCACGAATGTGTTGGCGGATGTGGGGGGCGACCGCTACGATGCCCGTCACCTGTACATCGGGAATGCTTCGCTTACGCTCGGGACACTGTACCTGCCTTTTGACACCATCTATGGAGATGCGCTGGTGGATCTGAACACCGACCTGATTACTTCGAACCAATTATTTGTGCGCTCCGACGAGTTTGGGGCGAATGCGGACCTCAAGTCCACAATGCTGAATCTGGAGACGATGCGGGTGGACTTGTCCGGCAATGCCGACTATCGCGGCAACAAGGCCCATTTGAAAGGTTTCTATGATATTGATGATGAGGTGTATGACATGCTGGTGAACGTGAAGAAGGTGAATGCAAATCCATTTCTCGAAGAAGACCACTACGTGGAGCTGGCAGGCGAGATTCATGCGCAGGGCAAAGGGATAGATTATCGTTCCCCCGCGATGAAGTGCAAAGTGGCCATGAACCTGACCAACTGCATCTATGACAATATCAATGTGTCTGGCCTGGTGCTTGACGCTGAACTGGCCAACAAGACAGTGACCGGAAACTTGCATTTGCCGGTTGAGATGACGGACAGCGACCTGAAGCTGAAGGCAGAGACGGAGCACCAGTTCTGGGTATCGGATTTTTTGACACCGGAAAAGATGAACGTGGACTACCATACGCAAATGAAGAATGTGCTTGCACATATGGCAGGAGAAGATTATGATGTCAACTACCTGAATCTTGACTTCACAACGGATACCACCACATCTTTGTATATGGTCACCCAAGGACTTACCATTGATGCGCAAAGCCCGATGCACGTGCTCCGGCTGGTGGACGATGTGCAACCAGTGCTGGGACTCGTCACTGACACAACGTTTGTGCAGTCCATTGTCTCGTTACAAGACTTGACACTGTTAGACACGCTCAAACGGGTTTTACCAGATCTGCAGGCGGAAATACAGCTGATGAAAGGGAGTCCCATCCAGGCCATCATCGAAAGGATGGGGCTGGATATCAATGAGGTGACGATGGTGCTGAAATCCGATTCTCTCCAATCAGACCTGGCATTGGACGCTTCCATTCCGTATATTGACCAATCGGACGACAGTACGGGGCTGCGCCTGCCTGCTGCTACGGCGGCGATACGGGTGAACATGACCGAAGGCAAGACCACAGCCTCAGTCACCGCCAACACCCTGATCACCGACGGTGTGATGAGTGTGAACGACCTCTGCACCGATGCTGCGATACAGCTTAATCTGGAACGGAACGGGCGCGAGTTGAGCGGAACGGGACACCTTGAGCTGGACAGCCTCATATACGACAATATGGAACTCGGAAACCGAACGGCGGACATCAGGGTTACGCCATCGGAGCAGTTTGACAATGCCATTCGGGCAGATTTGCGGTTGGACGACATCCCGCTTGAGCTGGTGAATAACATCCTGAATATGGAAGACATCGACCTTGATGGTATCGTGAAGGTTAAGGCTTCCGCAGACGGTTTGCCTGCACAATTGGACCTCTCCGCAGAAGTGCTCCCGTTAGATGTAACTGTCTATTACAAGCCCTACGAAGTGTTGTTGAATATGGGTGAGACACCTATTGAGATGAAGCATAACAATTTTGAATTCAATGATTTGCACTTCTATTGCGCCGATGGTTCCTATTTGGCTGTCAACGGTGGATTCGACCTCAATACGATGCGCTTGTCTATGGATTTATCTGCCGACAATTTCTCCCCGTTGACGCTGGAACCGCAAGGCGTTTTACCCGTCTATGGCGACCTGGCCACCGATATCCGAGGACGGGTGTCCGGACCGCTGGACAGCATTTCCGCTGACGTGGACATTACCAT
>CAJODA010000075.1 GCA_905233745.1 uncultured Bacteroidales bacterium | reverse complement strand
CGGAGGCCCTGCTGCTCGGCGGAGAGGTCCAGTTCATGGATGTCGCGCAACAGCGGACGCACCTTTTCGTCGGGCACGAAGGCCAGGATGGCAGAGTTTAGTGTAGGCCATGCATGGGTGCCATAGTGCGGCTCACCGTCATCGGAGCCACGACCTTGAACTTCGTTCCAAAAGGTAAAACCCCGAATTTCATTTTTGTCAAGGACCTCAATGATCTCTTCATAGAAGGCTTGATATAAGGAGATGAAGACTGCTTTCATAATAGTTTCAAGTTTAAGGTTTAAAGTTTAAGGTTTACACCTCGTTGACACCCAACGCTTTGTTGCGTTCGCGGCGGGCGCGGCGGCGGGCAGTGCCTTTGGCGTTCCACTCGGCGAGCTTGCTAAACAGAATCGGAATGAGAATCAAGGTTACCATCGTGGAGAAGGTAAGACCCCAAGCGACGACCATACCCATGGAGTTCCACATCTCGGCTCCCTCACCCTTATCTACTGCCAACGGAATCATACCGAGTACCGTGGTCAGGGTAGTCATCAAGATTGGACGCAGACGGGAACGGCCGCCAGCCACCACAGCATCTTTGATGTTCATGCCGCGCTCCACACACAAACTGGTGTAGTCAATCAGCACGATACCGTTCTTCACCACAATACCAATCAACATCATGACGCCAATGAGTGCCATGACACCCAATGCGGTGCGGGTAACGGCCAAGCCTATCAGCACGCCGGTGAGCGCGAAGAGTATGGATCCCATGATGACAAACGGATAGCTGAAGGACTCAAACTGAGCGGCCATCACCACATAGACCAACATGATAATCAAAGCCATCAAAACGAACATGTCGCCGAAAGCGTCCTGTTGGTCCTCCCAAGTACCACCGATCTTATAATCCAGCGTGGAAGGGATGTCCATTTGGTCGAGCTCATGCTGAGCAGACTCCACGAGTTCACTCAACACCGCGCCCTTGGCCACCACACAGGAGACTTTGACCATACGCTCACGGTCTTTACGGACGATAGTCGGCGGAGTGAAGGTTTCTTCCACGGAGGCCACGTCACCCACGCGGATGCCCTTGCCCATATTGTTGTACATCAGGATGTTCTCAATAGCGTGCACATCGTCACGGAACTCGGGCGCGTAACGCACACGGATGTTGTACTCGTCACCGTCCTCACGGAACTGCGAGGCTGTGTAACCGTTGAAACGGTTGCGCACATAACCGGCAGCCGTCGTGGAGTTGAGCCCGTTTTCGGCCAGTTTCTGGCGATCAAAGACGACCTCTAGTTCCGGTGTGTATTCGTCACGGCTGATTACCACCTCGGAGCAGCCCTCCACCTGCCGCATACGCGCGGCGAGGTCGGCGGCAAACTGGTCGGTGGTGTTGAAATCGTAGCAGTAGAGCTCAATATCAACTGTAGATTGTCCGCCCATGCTGCCCTGACCGGTGGAAACCGTGGAAGATACAATCTCAATATGATTACGCAAAATGGCACGGATACCGTCGGAAATCTCTGTAATAAACTTGTCTCGCTCTGTCTTTTTCACCAAACGGATATTGAAAGAGAGCAGATGCGTACCGTTATCGCGCATCAAACTCCATGTATTGTCCTCATCGGGCATACCCACGGAATAGTTGATGGATTTGATCTCGTTCGGGTACTTTTCACGGATCTCCTTCACCAACTGGTCACCCAGTGCCTTGGTGGTCTCCACGCGCGTGCCTTGCGGCAGCTTCACGGTGACGCTCAATCGGGCGTTATCCTGCGTAGGGAAGAACTCGGTGGGTATCACCTTCAGCAAGGAAAGGCTGGCGAGGAAGATGACCATAGCCACTCCTACAACCGTCTTGCGGTGGTTAACGCACCAGCGGAGCAGGCGGGCGTAGCCCTCGTCCAAACGGACAAGGAATCGCTCAATGGGACCGTAAACCGTAGTAAACCACTTGCTCTTTTTGGGATTCTTCTTCAACAAGAGAGAACAGAGCATCGGGGTCAGCGTCATGGCCGCCGCCAAGGATACCGCAATCACGATGGTGACAATCCAGCCCAACTGTTTGAAGAGCACGCCGGCCATACCGGTGAGGAATGTCAGCGGCAGGAACACGGCGATAATCACCAAGGTGGAAGCGATAATGGAGAGTGACACCTCACTGGTGGCGAACACAGCCGCCGCCTTGGGTTTTGATCCTCGTTCAATATGCGTGGTGATATTCTCCAACACCACGATGGAGTCGTCCACCACCAAACCGATAGCAATGGAGATGGAGGACAATGATATAATATTCAAGGTATTACCTGTTGCCAGCAGATAGATAAAAGCAGCAATCAACGATACGGGCACCACGATGGCGATAATGATGGTGGCACGCCATCTTCCCAAAAAGAATAGCACGACAATGACCACTAACAGCAGGATAATGAGGATGGTTTCCTTCAAGCTGTCGATAGTATTGGTGATGTTGTCGGAGTTATCCACCAGCACGTTCAGCTTCACGTCGGCGGGCAGTGAGCGTTGGATGCCGGGCAACACTGCAAGCACCTTCTTACAGATTTGCACCGTGTTGGCACCAGTCTGTTTCTGTATGATAACCATAGCGCCGCGTTCTCCGTCAGTGTAAGACTCTTGCATACGCTCCTGCAGGGTGTCCTTTACGACCGCCACATCCTTCAGATAGACATTCTTGTTGTTATAGCTGCCGACCACCACGTCATTCATTTCGTCCGCGCTGTTGAACTCGCCGTCCACGCGCATGGAGTAGGTTTTGGAGCCCACATCCATGATACCGAGGGATACGTTGCGGTTTTCAGCGCCCAACACGGAGGCGATAGTTTCGATGGTGAGGTTGTAACTCTCTAACTTGTACGGGTCGCAATAGACCTGGATTTCGCGCTGCGGAGCACCTGAAATAGAGACCGCGCCCACTCCGCTGATACGAGACAACGGAGAGGAAACCTTGTCGTCCAAAATCTTATACAATGCCTGTGTGCTCTGTTCCGACTGGACTGACAGCATCATGATGGGCATGTCGTCAGCACTGAACTTGAACAGATAGGGCTGGTTCGCGCCGTCGGGCAATGAGGACTTCACCATATCCAACTTATCTCGCACATCGTTGGTTTTCTGCTCAATATCCACACCATACTCGAACTCCAGATAGACAATGGAATAGTTCTCCTTTGAATTGGAGGTGATGTGTTTAAGGTCACTCAAGGTGTTGAGCACGTTTTCGATAGGCTTGGACACGTTGTCCTCAATATCTTCCGCACTCGCGCCGCCATATACGGTGAGCACCATGATGGTGTTGCTGTCAATATGGGGGAAGAGGTCCACAGGCAGCTTGGTCAGGGAGAAGATGCCGATGATGATGACGGCGATATAGATCAACCCTGTCATAATGGGTCTTGCGACCGATTTCTGGTATAAGCTCATATTTCTTACTTTGACTTTGCCCCACGCACTGCGGCCTACGGCCCTGTGTGAGGTTAATAATATGTCGTCTCTTCGAGACTATTTAATGAATAATCTATTAATTACTTTTTCTCCACATCCACTTCCAAACCGTCTTTCAGACGTGCCAAACCCGTGACAGCCACCATGTCGCCGTCCTGGACGTTGCCGGAAAGCAGTTCGTATGCCTTGTCCAAATGGCGGCCAATTTCCACGCGGTTGAAAGAGACTTTTCCGTCCTTGTACACATAGACATAACGGTTGCCGGATCCCTGTTGGCGGAAGATGGCCTCGTCGGGCACCACTACGTGCTTCTGCGTGCCGAAATTGATGGTCACGCGGGCGTACATGCCCGGACGCACACGACTGTCGCCATTGGGCAGCTGCACCTCCACCGGGAAGGTGTGCGTGGCACCGTCCATCGTCGGGTAAATCAGACTGATCCTGCCCTTGAACTCCTCGTCGCCGTAAGCATCCACCTTGACGGTAACCGGCGTGCCCACCTTAACCTGTTTGAACAAGGCTTCCGACAGGTTGATATTCATCTTCACAGGCGTGATCTGCTGTACCTGCACCACAGGCAGGCCGCCGAACAAATCACCGCTGTCATAGTTGCGTTGTGTGATAACACCGGAGATTGGGCTGATCAGTTGCGTGTTCTCCAACAGATTATCGTAGGTGGTCTGCGCCACATCCAATTGCGTCTTCATCGCATCCCAATCAGACTTGGAGCATCCGCCCACCTTATAGAGTTCGTCTATGCGCTGGAAACTGGACTTGAGGTTATCTAGTTGTGACTTGGACTGCTTGAGGCTGTTCTCGTTCATCTGCACGAGAATCTTGCCCTTGCTCACACGGTCACCGACCTCCACATAGATTTTGTCGATACGGCCGCCCGTGATCGGGGCGATGTTGTTCACGGCGTTGGCCTCCACGATGGCGGTGTACTCGTAGGTTTGGTCAACCTCCTCCACGTGCACCTGTTTTGTACGGATGGTCATCTTCTGGTCACCAGCGGTAACGGCCTCTTTCTTCTTGCAGCCGCCCATTATCATCAGAGCGATTGCCAATAAAACGATTGTGTTTCTTTTCATATTGAGTGTTTGTTTATTTTCGTTTCTCTTTCCCCACACTGCGCGACTTCGTCGCTTGTGCGGGGTTAATTGCACTTCGTGCGTGTCGTCTCTTCGAGACTCTCAAGGAACAATCTCTTTAGTCTACAGTCTCTCTCTCCACACCCAACGTCGCATCCAGATTTGCCTTGGCAGTGAGGTAGTTAAAGATGGCCTGGCAATATGTCAGCTTCGTGCTGGTAAGTGTAAGTTCTGCATCGCTGAGGTCCAACCAGGTGTTCATGCCGACCTCATATTGCTTCTGGGCAATTTCGTATGCCTTCTGCGCTTGAAACATTGTCTCGCGATCAGCAGCAATTTCATCTATGGCCTGCTGCATATCATCAAGATAGCTTTGTACGCCAATGAGCAGGTTGCGCTCCACATCCTGACGCTGGTCTTTCATATTGGCCAGATTCAAGTCAGCTTGTTTGAGCTTGTAAGACGTAGACACCCAAGAGATAATGGGCACTTGCAGCGACAGGGCCACATACGAATAGGGATAGTTGGTGAACTTCTGCCCGTCGTCACCCATACCGGAATACTGGAAACTGCCCGCCAGTGCCAGCATTGGACAAGTGGAGCCGATCATAATCTTTTTTGATTGCTCCAATTGCTGGATGCTCATGTCAAGCTGCCGGAGGGCGGAGTTGTAAGCCAGCTGAAGGTCTTTTTCTTCAGGCATGGTGGCATTTAGCACACCCTGTTCATAATCAACCAGTTCCCCATCAAAAATAACGGGTTCGTCGACATTCATGCCCAAAAGCACTTTAAGACGCATGGCGGCAAGACGGATGGCCTTGGCCGTTGAGTTCACCGCCGGACGTTGGTTCTGCAACGCCACATCCGAACGCAACTTTTCAAATTCGGACACCAAACCCTGATTGTAAGAATTGGTAACCAACTGGTTACTAGCTTCAATGTTGGCATAGCTCTTCATTAGTACATCATGCGACTGTTTGGCCAACAGATACACATAATAGGCCTGCTTCACCTGATTCACCAACTCCAATTTGGAGGAACGAGCAGATTCCATCGCAAGGTCAATATCCATAGAGCTGAGTTTCAGACTGGACCAAAGCGCCGGCGAGATGATCGGCAGGCTCAGGTTGGCTCCGACAGAGTAGGTGTTGTCGCGACCCACCTTGATGTTCATCGTCTGCCCCCCCATGTCCATAGACATCGTCTGTTTCAGCAACGTGCGGTTGTAATTGGCCGCCAGCGACACATCGGGGAACAGCGAAACAATCTGCTCTTTCTTATACTCACGCTTAATATCCACTAAACGGCCGGCAATTCTCATAGTTGGAGATTCGGAGAGCGCTATTTCAATGGCTTTGTCCAGGTCCACATGCACAGAATCAACAGGTTGGGTCTGGGCACTCACAGACAAACACAACACGAGCCATAGAAGAGAGGCCAAGACGGATAAGTTCTTTCTTTTCACAACGATAATAAAAAGTTAAAATTCAATAAATTGAGTTAAAACAATCCTTTTTTTTTAAGAAGCGGCAAAAATAACAAAATTTCGCTTTCTTGTGTAAAAAATACACATCAGAATCAAACAATTAATATATCATGCTTACAATCAGCAAAATAAAATATATAAAGGCGAGAGTGAAACAAATGAAAAGCGTATTAAGGGGATAATGGTATTTTTTCTATTTTTGCCGCGTGTAAGAAATACACATCATCATGAGCGAAAAAGGCACATACACATACAGTTATTGGCGTCCTGCCGTGACGGTGGACAATGTCGTATTCAGTTTTGACGGCACAAATCTCAACGTCCTGCTTGTCCGTCGGGGTGTTGAGCCGTACAAGGATTGTTGGGCTTTTCCAGGTGGTTTTCTGGAGGAGCATGAGACATTGGAAGAGGCTGCCCGGCGCGAGTTGCGCGAAGAGACGGGGCTCACGCCGAAGCATTTTATTGAGATTGGCACCTTCAGTGATTTGAACAGGGACCCGCGCGGGCGGACCATCTCAGTGGCCTTTGCGTCGGTGTCTCGTCCCAACCAAATCTCTGTGGTAGCAGGAGATGATGCCGGGGATGCGCGATGGTTCCCGTCCATCCAGATGCCAGCTCTGGCCTTTGATCATGAGAAAATCTTCCGCATGGCCCAGTGGAAACTCCGTATCGGATTTACCAGCGGTCCCGTCGCATTCCTCCTGCTGAACGACATTTTCACGCTACCGGAGATGCAGCGGCTGTACACCCAAGTTTACGGACGCGAGTTTGACCGCCGGAACTTCCAAAAGAAATTCCTTTCTTCCGGTATCCTTTCCGCTGTTGCACAAGACGACATGGATACGAAAAACGCCCATGCACCCATCCGCTACCGTTTCAACGAGGCTGGTTATACACAGTTCAAAGAGAAGCTGCTGAAATAACGGCCAAGGAAGCCGCCCCACGCCTCCCGCACCAATAAACAATTGTTACCATACTACCCCAAATGTCCATCAAAGAGATACTCAACAATTTTGAGCTCCCCGTTTATCTGGCTCCTATGGAGGGGATTACAGACCATGCTTTTCGCATGATATGCAAGGAGCACGGAGCGAACATCCTCATTTCCGAATTCATCTCGTCGGATGCCCTGTCGAGAGAGGTGGACAAAAGCATCCGTAAGATGCAGTTTGATGAGAGCGAGCGTCCGTTTGGCATCCAGATCTTCGGCCATAACGAGGAGTCTCTGGTGACAGCAGCGCGGATTGCAGCAGAGGGCAAGCCTGACTTCATAGACATCAACTGGGGGTGCCCCGTGCGCAAGGTAGTAAGCAAAGGGGCGGGGTCAGCCATCCTGCAGGATATCCCCAAGATGGTTGCTCTCACCAGCGCAGTGGTGAAGGCCTCCCCGGTCCCGGTCACCGTCAAGACGCGACTAGGATGGGACCAGTCGAACCGGCCCATAGTGGAGGTGGCGGAGCGCTTGCAGGATGTGGGCATTGAGGCTATCGCCATACACGGGCGCACGCGTTCGCAGATGTATGGAGGGGAAGCCGACTGGAGTCTGATTGGAGCTGTGAAGGAGAACCCTCGAATGCGCATCCCGGTCATCGGAAACGGTGACATCGACACTGCGGAGAAGGCAATTTCCCACCGCAACAGATATGGTGTTGACGGGGTTATGATAGGTCGGGCCGCTATTGGCAACCCTTGGATTTTTGAGGACATCAGACGGTTGCTCAAAGGCGAGGCGCCGAAGGCACCGACATACAGGGAACGGATGGAGACCGCCTTGGAGCATTTGCGCACCGCTTCCGAAGAGAAGGGCGAACGCAGAGCCGTATTGGAGATGCGCACCCAATACGCCGGATATTTCAAGGGGCTACGCAATTTCAAACAGGTCCGCATGAGACTCATGACAGCGGAAAACATTGAGGAATGTCGGAAAACCATGGCCTCATACGACGCTGAAAACGGCTTAGCCTTGTAACATCCTTTGTATTATATATCAGATATTTACATTACTTATCTCACTTATAAGGCATTTTTTTTTGGCGCAAACAAAAAAAAATGTATTTTTGCCAGCTTACAAGTAAAATTTTTTGTTTGTAACAAACTTATTATTTTGAGTAATAAAATTCTGATAATATGACTACAAAAAAGGTACTCTTTGCGTTGTTCGCATTATGTTGTATGCCAGCTATGTTAATGGCTCAAAGCAGCGTAGATTCCGTAACCGTGTTCCGGGAAAATTTTGACGGGGCTTCTCCAATGTTCACGACCACTTACCTGTACTATACAGACGGTGACTGGCAGTTGGATTCATCCCTGTCCGTTTCATCACCTGCTTGCATGCATGCCAACATCTACCCGCAAGCCGGTAACATGAACTTGACCACAGATGTCATTCCGCTTTCCTCCAGCTCAATGACAGACGCAGTGCGTCGTGTTTACATGATGTTTGACCACATCTGTAAGGTGAGCGATTTGGACATGGCCACCATCTACTACCGTACTGCAACGGGCCAGAACGATGATGGAACTTATATTTGGAGCAGTTATCGCCTGCTGACTTTCAGCCAGTCAAGCGCCTTCTATTATGGTGATGGCACCGCTGATCCCTACGGCACTCGTACAACCGCCCACTTCGGAAGCTATACAGCAGGCAAGTTCAACCACACCTGCTACGGCACCGGCAACAGCGGCCTCTGGAAACCGAACTCTAACACCATCGCTCCGAACAACACATGGTGGAGACATGAGATTTTCGATCTCACCAGCTTCGTGTTGGACTCCGCCGTCACCCATATCCAGATCCAATTCCGTGTAAACAAGCAATCCCCGACCTCTTCAGGCACTGAAGACTGTGCCGGCTGGTTCCTTGACAACTTCTCCATTCTGCTCTCCAACTGCGAACTGGAAATTCCGAGAATAGCACTTAATGCACCTGTTTATGCCGGTGGTGACGCCAACTGCGGCGCCCTCAACACCAACTTGCGCAACAACACAGGTCCTTACACCATTGCCACCACCATCA
>CAJODA010000074.1 GCA_905233745.1 uncultured Bacteroidales bacterium | reverse complement strand
GCCGTAGGCCTGACCACCATGCAATGAAGTCACCTTAACATCCACATAATCGGGAGCATTCTGCTCGAAATAGTTCTTCACCAAGTCGGCAATCTTCTCGTGATCCTGGTTCGGCACCAGACGGCAAGACAACTTGGCGTACGCTTTCGACGGCAGTACCGTCTTGGATCCTTCTGCAGTATAACCACCCCACATACCGCACAAGTCGAACGTCGGGCGAATGCCCACATGCTCAATCTTCGTATAGCCCTTTTCTCCGCGCAGAGCCTTCACGCCCAGCGATTTCTTGTACTCTTCCTCATTGTAGGGAGCCATGTTGAGCAACTCGCGCTCGCGAGCGGAACACTCCACCACGTCATCATAGAAATGCGGGATGGTGATGTGATTGTTCTCATCCATACACTTGGCAATCATCTCGCAAAGTGTGTTCAGCGGATTGGCCACGGAGCCTCCAAAAATACCGGAATGCAGGTCGGCGTTGGGCCCTGTAACCTCAATCTCCCAATAGGAAAGTCCACGCAAGCCCGTGGTGATGGAGGGCACATCCGTGGCAATCATGCTGGTGTCGGACACGAGGATGACATCGGCCTTGACCAAATCTTTGTTCTCCACAATCCATTTCGACAGGCTGGGGGAACCGATTTCCTCCTCGCCCTCCAACATGAATTTCACATTGCAGGGCAGCGTGTTCGTCTTCATCATCGTCTCGAAAGCCTTGGCATGCATGAAGGACTGGCCTTTGTCATCATCGGCACCGCGGCCCCAGATTTTGCCGTCCTTGATGACAGGCTCAAAAGGTTCGGTGTTCCAGAGTTCCACTGGGTCCACAGGCATCACGTCATAGTGTCCGTAAACCAACACGGTCTTGGCATTGGGGTCTATGATTTTTTCGCCGTAAACAATGGGATTGCCTTCGGCGGGCATCACCTCGCACTTGTCCGCACCGGCCTCGAGGATGAGCTCGCGCCAGCGCTCGGCACAGCGGATCATGTCCGGCTTGTGCTCACTTTCTGAGCTGATGGACGGGATGCGCAACAGGGTGAAAAGTTCGTCTAAAAAACGTTTCTGATTTTCTTCGATAAATTGTTTGGGTTCCATAATACTATAATTAATAAGTCAACATTTCATCTTCTAACTATCCGACCTATCTGGCCACGGGCAACATGCAGCTACTCCACCTTTCCATATTTCCTCTTCATCTTCTCTCCTCCCACTTTTTATCCTTCCTCACTTAAACTTAAGAAACCATTTCTCTTCTCGCCTACTTTATGATTTTCTCAAGCATTTCCCATAACAGGCGTGTGGGGAGCCCCATCACGTTGTAAAACGAACCGGTTATGGACTTGATGCCCACATAGCCGATCCACTCTTGCACACCATAGGCTCCAGCCTTGTCCATAGGACGGTAGAAATCCACATAATGCCGCATCTCGCTTTCCGACAAATCGGCAAACACGACATCCGTAGACTTGTAGTCCGTGAGCATACGTGCAGGGGTCGCCACTGTAAGACCGCTAAGCACCTTGTGTGTATGGCCTGAAAGCCGACGTAACATATCCATCGCTTCAGTATCATCCTTCGGTTTGCCGATGATATCTCCATCAATCACCACGATCGTATCACAGGCTATGAAGATGGTGTTGTCCGAATATTTCGACAGGTCAAGAGTAGAGAGCTTCAACCGTGAGAGGTACTGCACCACTTCAGATGGCGAAAGCGACGGGTCGTACGATTCCTCCACTCCAGTAACCAGCAATTCGTAACCAATACCCATACCTGAGAGCAGTTCTCGCCGCCTCGGTGATTTAGAAGCCAGATAGATCTTGTAGTTCTTCAGTTCCTCCAGTAACATATTCTCGTTTTTTTGCGGCGCAAATGTACAAAAAAACCGGGTGCATTGCAACCGGTTTCCTATTCTTTTATCGTTGGTCAACTCTTTTCTTGACATGCTTCTTATCAAGCCACAAACCATAAACCTCACTGACATTTCCTGCGGTGATAAAGGCCTTTATCTCATTCTTGTTAATGAAGGCCATCAGCTGCACAAACTCATCTTTGGTCAACAGACTCTCCAGTTCAATGGACTTCTCGTTGGTATAGCCGCCGGTAACCTCATACAGTGTGCATCCTCGGACCAAATCGTCGATGATGTAGCGACGGATACGATCATACTCCTTTGACACAATACACACACGCTTCTTGTTATTGAGACCTGCCGTGAAGTAATCCACCACCAGTCCGTTGATCCAAGTGCCGATAAGGCCAATGACAACCATGTGGAAGGGATTGATGGCAAAAGCGGTGCAACATATAATAGCACCAGCGACAGAGACCGATGTACCGATGTCAAAGTGGAGGTACTTGTTGACGATCTTGGCCAATATGTCAAGTCCGCCGGTCGATGCATTGATTTTGAAAAGCACCGCCTGTGCAGCACTCAGCAAAAGCACAAAACAGCATAGATCAAACCAAATGTCACCCATGATAGAGGGTGTGGCAGAACCTTGTTGGATGAAGCGCTCGTAAGGGAAATAGGTCTCCAGAACACGCATCATGGGACCGAGAATCAAGGCAGTATAAACCGTCTTAATGCCAAACTCTTTGCCAATCAGGAAATAAGCCAGCACTAATAGAATCGCATTTATCACAAGGATAACGGTGGAGACTGGCAGTGCTACCCCAAAAAGACTATCTGAGACACCACTAATCACAATGGAGAGACCGGATATGGTACCGATAATCAATTTGCTGGGCACCAAAAAGTAATATACTGCACAAGCGGTAATCATCATGCCCAAAGTCATGACAAGCAGTTCTATCCAGAACTTCTTAGTCTTTAAAACGCCAAGAATATTTTTCATAAGATATTTGTTTTGAATACATTAACATATAAAAACCAACCTATCAAGGTGGTCGCAAAATTACAAAAATAACAAGAGGCCCCGACCCTTAGGGTGGGTAAGCAAAATAACAAAACAAAAGAAAAATAAACGGGATGGTTATTGAGAAAGGAGAGTGTAGCCTACGCGCAAGCGTCATCTGGGAATAGCGTAGCACATCGGTTGATGATGTTTTTGGCCATGTCAAAACCGGCATCGCAAACCTTTTTGTCCTTGTTTCCGTCATAACCCATTACCAAATGCATGGTTTCGTAGCCGGAATTTACAAATTGGAGCAGTTTGCCGTCACGTTTGGCGACGGCTTGCTTATATTTTTCGATTGACGGGCGACCTTTGCCCTTGCGAACTTGAAACACAGCGTCAAGGGCGATCAGGCAGCCTTTCCAAAGGGTGTCGCCTGCAATACGGACATATTTCTTGTATTTAAACAGTTTTGTCTCAGGATCATACTTTGATTTTTCGATGATTGCCTGGGCGTTGGCCACATACCTGCGGGCTTCATCAATAGGGTTACTTTGTTCCATAAATATTAAGTTTTGATAAGTTGCTGCAAAAATACGGGATTTTAAACACAAACCAGTTATTAAAAAATATTTTTATTTGTGTAAAATTATTTTCGGGGATTATGGGTTGAAGTAAACTCCACAAGTGTGTGGCTATAGAAATATCCGCTCAGTGGAAGATGTGGAAATAGAGGAATTGCCGGAATGATTCTTTTCACTATTTTTGCGTCTCAAACAGTAAGACGGCAGGATTGTGTGTTCGTTGTGTTAAGGATATTGAATAAATAAACAATATGAAACTGTTCAAAGAGATTTTCGCGTACACCCTTGGCGGTGTGCTTTTCGTGGGATTGATTCCCTTCCTGATGTGGTTGTGTTGTGGGAAACCGAAGATGTTTCCGATGCCCATTTGGCGTCTGCTTCTGGGGTTGGTGCTGGTCTTTGTCGGATTGGCGTTAAGTATTTGGGCCATTGTATATATGCGCCGTAAGGGCGACGGCAATCCGCTGGACGCTTTCGGGCACGAGGTAGCCCCGCGCACCAAACACCTGATGACGGACGGGCCTTACAAGTTGAGCCGCAATCCCATGTTGACGGGCATCTTTCTCTACCTCATTGGCATCTGCTTGTGGCTTTGGGCCTGGCAGTCGGCGGTCCTCTTTGTAGCCTTTGTCATCATCATGTCGGTGCAGGTTTATACGGAGGAGAAACGTCTTCGCCGTGATTTTGGCGAGGAGTATGAGGAATACTGCTGTCGAACCGGAAGGTTCTTTCCTAAAAAGTGGTAATGGCATCGTCTGTGAAACATATAATTCTGATTTACTTTGTGATGATCAATGTCGTCACTTTTTTCGTGTATGGCATTGACAAGTGGAAATCACAGCATGATCGCTGGCGTGTTCCCGAGCGCGCGCTGTTGGGTTTGGCGGCTATCGGTGGTAGTGTTGGGGCGTGGTTGGGCATGAAAGTGTGGCACCATAAGACACAACACAAGAAGTTCAAGGTTGGTGTGCCGGTTATGTTGCTGATTCAGATTGCGTTGGTAGTGTGGGTTTGTGGCTCAAAAGGAATGATGGGATGATGTTGTTCACGCGCAAGAGTTATCAGGGCAGAGCATAGCGCATCAGTTGATGAAGATTTTGGCCATGTCAAAACCGGCATCGCAAACCTTTTTGGCCTTGTTTCCGTCATAACCCATTACCAAATGCATGGTTTCGTAGCCGGAATTTACAAATTGGAGCAGTTTGCCATCCCGTTTGGCGACGGCTTGTTTATATTTTTCGATTGACGGGCGACCTTTGCCCTTGCGAATTTGAAACACAACATCAAGGGCAATCAGGCAACCTGATGGACTATGCATTAATGTGAACCCCATAAGAGTGTGGCTATAGAAATATCCACTCAGTGGAAGATGTGGAAATAGAGGAATTGCCAGAATGATTCTTTTCACTATTTTTGCGGCAAAAATACAAAATATTCTCCGCAAAAATGCGGAGAATAGAACTTTTTTTTACCGCACCCGCACTTTATTTCTGTCGCTGATCTTCCTCACCAGCCCTGTGACACACACGCTTATAAGACATATAATCAGCAGCAAAACCACTTTGGAGAGCATAGGGAACGATGCGGGGGCTTCGATGGCTATCCCTGATGGGAATAGCCATAGTGGTTTCAGCAGTATCAGCAGCATGCCGACGCCCCCCGTGACGATGCCCGAGATGAACACTGCCACCATCATCCTGCGATAACGTCTTGTCTGCGCCTCGCGATAGCGCTTGGCATACTCCGCTGCCTCCAACTTCTTGGAGAACTGCTCCATATACTGGTCACGGTCGCCTAAGTCCGGCTGGTATTGGGCGAAAAGGTCTTCTATTGTGCTCTTCTCTTTCATCGTTCCAAAATTTGTCTAAGTTTACTTCTCCCTCTTGAAAGTTGCTGCTTCACAGCCAATTGGGAACTCCCGGTGATTTTTGCGATTTCTTTAACGGAGTATCCGCTGACATAGAACAGCAGGATGGCAGATTTTTCCTTCAGCGGCAGCGTGCCGATAGCCTCGTATAGTTCCTGGTATTGGAAGGCATCGTCGGCGTACGAACCGCCGGGCATCTGCTCCGCCGCATCCAAATCCGTCCGGCGGTTCCATCCCAACCGCTGGTGGTCAAGAAAGGTGTTGTAGCCAATCTTGAACAGCCATGTGGCTCCACGAACCGCTCCATCGCGATGTACGCCTTCACCATCGCCTCCTGCGCGATGTCCTCCGCCTCCATCCGGTCGCCCTCACACAGGGCAAGCAGGAATCTCCGCAAAGACTCCTGCTCCTCCGAAATCAAGGCTATGAATTGTTCTCGTGTCATTCGGAGATATGTTGCCCGGTTATCCGTTTCTCTTCCGCCTCCAACTCGCTGCTCAATGTCTTTTTGCTTACAAAATAGTAGATAGTGTACGCAATGCCGACGGCAATGAGGACGCCGCCCCCGACAATTCCCATGGCCCTATCGCCCAAAAAGATCACATCAAACAAGTGGGTAACTAAAATGACAATTCCAATTAGCAAACAGATACAACCGGTAAAAAGCTTTTCTAACAACTTTTCTTTTGAAGATTTCTTGTCGGACCCCTGAGCCATGTTCAATTTGTTCATCACCTCAGCGGGGTCGAGGTCGGGATTTTTCTCCAACAAGGCCATCAATATCTCCGTTTTCTTGTCGATTTCGTGACTCTTCCGTTTGTTGGTCAGCCACACAATCATCAGCGGCAGCACCACGCAACAACCGATTACGATAATCACTACCATTAAGATTTCCATTATATAGTCCATTGTTTTGAATTTTTAAGGTTATAGATTTCCGTTAAATACCGAATCGATTCATCTGTTAAACGGATGAAGATGGTAAAAGGTGACATTTGAGGCGAAAAAATTGTACCTTTGCACCCGAATTGGAAATAGTGTAAATGAACGAGGTAAAGGTTATCGAAATCAAGAAGAGCGTCTTTGCAGAGAATGAGAAAGACGCTGATGCTCTTAGAGTTGAATTGAAAAACAAAGGGGTGTGTCTTCTCAATCTGATGTCTGCGCCCGGCAGCGGCAAGACCACCACTCTTATCCAGCTAATTAACAGGATCAAAGACAAAATTCGCGTATCCGTGATGGAAGCGGACATCGACAGCGATGTAGATGCGGTGAAAATCAAGGAGACCACTGGCGTGCCGTCCATCCAGCTGCATACCGGCGGCATGTGCCACCTCGACGCGGAGATGACCCGTCAGGGACTCGACAACCTCGACCTCGAAGAGACCGACCTCGTCATCCTCGAGAATGTCGGCAACTTGGTCTGTCCCGCCGAATTCGACACCGGCGCCACCTGCAACGCGATGATCCTTTCCGTGCCTGAGGGCGACGACAAACCCCTCAAGTACCCCCTCATGTTCACCGTCTGCGACCTCGTCATCATCAACAAAACGGATGTGATGCCCTACTTCGATTTCGACATCGAACGCTGCAAAAGGTACATCCACCAGCGCAATCCCAACGCGACCGTCATCCCCGTCTCCGCCAAAACAGGTGAAGGTATCGAAGCCCTCGCCGAATGGCTACGGGGGAAGCTAAGCTGTTGATTACTGCGTATTACCAACAGCGAAGCTAACTAAAACGAAGTAAAAAACACGAAGTAATAAACTACTATGCCCAAAATGTCCACCAAATTTGTCCCAAAACACAAAGGGGACAAGAATCCGAACCCTAAGCTCCTCAAGCTGGTTCGTCACATCACCGACCGTATCCCCGGTAAAATCAAGATGGATACTGACGCTCCTGAGTATTGGGGCCTTGCCTGCATCTTCGAAGACGAGATGGATGCCGTCACCCGTGAGGCCGCTCTGGATCTGATGCTGGATATGCTGCCCGGCAATCCTTTCCGGGTGCGTAAACATTGGACCAATGCGCAGCTCCACGAGCTGAACAACCAAAAACATTACACTCCTGACGACAAATCCTTCGACGAACTGCTGGACCTGATGGCCCGCATGGGAGTCATGGAGTACGACTATGGCGACAAGTACACCAAAGACGGGCCCGTCCCCGGTACCACCTACGAAAGGAAAGATCGTGTGTATTGGGTGCCCATGTTCGTCCCCGGCAGTGCCGAATACACCAATATGAACGAGGAACTCATGAAGAAACACCCGGAACTGGGCATGTTTTTCGAACGTATGACGTTCCTGCCGTTAGAGAAGGTCACTCCGATGGTGCCCATGGGCGGTTCTGGTATCGGCATGCACGTGATTCCGGTGGAGAAAGCTATTTCCATGGAGAATCAATCCATTGATATAGAGCATATTTCATATTGGCTTAAACGCTACGAAGGCCATCTGGCGGTGGGCATCTGCTCCTGCCGTATTGGTCGCAAAGGACTGGATGAAGGCTGCGCCGACGATTACCACGATTGGTGTATCGGCGTTGGCGATATGGCGGAGTATCTGGCGGAGACGGGCCGAGGTCACTTCATCACCTACGATGAGTGCATGGCTATCTTGAAAAAAGCAGAGGATCACGGTTTTGTACACCAAATCACCAATATCGACGGCGAAGGCAAAATCTTCGCCATCTGTAACTGCAACGTCAAGATCTGCAATGCGTTGCGTACTTCACAACTCTTTAATACCCCCAACATGAGTCGTAGTGCTTACGTAGCGAAGGTGGATCCGACGAACTGCGTGGCTTGCGGCCGTTGCGTGGAATACTGTCCTGCAGGAGCTGTCCGCCTCGGACAGAAACTTTGCACCAAGCATGGGGAGCAGACCTACCCGAAACAGGAGCTGCCCGATGCCAAAAAGTGGGGACCGGAGAAGTGGGACGAGGACTATCGCGACAAGAACCGCATCAACTGCTACCCGACCGGCACGGCGCCTTGTAAAACGGCCTGTCCGGCGCATATCGCGGTGCAAGGATATCTGAAGAAAGCTGCCGAGGGCAAATATACGGAGGCGTTGGAACTCATCAAGCGCGAG
Organism: uncultured Bacteroidales bacterium; assembly: GCA_905233745.1. Taxonomy (GTDB): domain Bacteria; phylum Bacteroidota; class Bacteroidia; order Bacteroidales; family WCHB1-69; genus F23-D06. The sequence continues at coordinate 6,280 of CAJODA010000074.1, read as the reverse complement.
AATCCGTTCCCGGCGGTCTGCGGACGCGTCTGCAACCGTCGCTGCGAGGATGCCTGCACGCGCGGCACCATCGACCAGCCCATCGCCATCGACGCGGTCAAGAAGTTCATTGCTGAGCAGGATCTCAAAGCGGAGACCCGCTTCATTCCCGAGGTGAACATCTGTTCTAACGTGAAGGAATTCTGGGAGGAGAAGATCGCCATCATCGGCGGCGGCCCTGCCGGTCTGAGTTGCGCCTACTACCTTGCCACGATGGGCTACAAACCCACCGTGTTCGAGAAAGACGAAATCCCCGGTGGCATGCTGCAATACGGCATCCCGTCCTATAAACTCGACAAAGAGGTCATCAAAGCCGAAATCGACATCATGCGCGAAATCGGTGTGGAGATCCGTACTGGCGTGGAGGTTGGCAAAGATGTTACTATTCAGCAACTTAGAGAGCAGGGCTATAAAGGTTTCTACTTGGCCATCGGCTGTCAGGGCGGCAAACTGCCCGGCATCACCGGCGAGAATCTGCCCGGCACCACCACGGCCATTGATTTCCTGCATAACTGCAATTGCGGCACGAAGGTCAGCGGAAAGGTCGTCGTGGTCGGTGGCGGCAATGTGGCCATCGATGCGGCGCGGGTTGCCAAGCGCGGCGGTGCCGAGTCCGTCACCATGCTCTCGTTGGAGACCGAAGATATCATGCCCGCCTCCTTGGAGGAGCGCCGCGAGGCCTGCGAGGACGGCGTGGTCATCAACCCCGGCTGGGGGCCGAAAGAGGTGCTCGGTACCGACAAGGTCACCGGCATCGTCTTCAAGAAATGCACTTCCGTGTATGACAAAGATCACCGTTTTTCTCCGCAATATAATGAGAACGAGACGATTACGTTGGATGCCGACTTGGTCATATTCGCCATCGGTCAGACGGTCATCCTCAAGGATTTGCTCAAGGACACGAAAGTGGAGTTCGTGCGCGGTATCTATCCCGTGGCTGACAAGCTGACCTACCAGACCGCCGAAGAGGACATCTTTGTGGGCGGCGATTGTTTCACCGGGCCGAAGTTCGCCATCGACGCCATCGCCGCCGGCAAGGAGGGCGCCGAATCGTTGCACCGCTACGTGCAGCACGGCCACCTCACCATAGGTCGCAACCGCCGCGACTTCATCGAGCTCGACAAGGACGATATTGTGGTGGAAAGCTACGACAACTCCTCCCGCCAGGTGGAGGGTGTGTCCGAGCAGGCCGACAAGTTCAAGGAATACACGCTCACGCTTACGGAGGAGCAAGTGCGCACCGAGACATCCCGCTGTCTGAGTTGCGGCGCGTCGGTGGTCGATGAGAACCGCTGCATCGGCTGCGGCATCTGCACCACCAAGTGCGCCTTCGACGCCATCCACCTCTTCCGCGACAACCCCGACGCCAGCATCATGCGCACCTCCGAAGACAAGTTCAGCGGCATCCTGCCCTACATGCTGAAACGAGCCGCGAAGATTGTCTTTAAGAAGTAAATGTCGGTGACTGCGTGTTGATTACTACGTGTTGATTACTGTGTGTTAATTACTGCGTGTTACCAACAGCGAAGCTAACAAACAGCCGCAGGCTAACTAACATGAAATAACTAACACGAAGTTACCAACAGCGAAGCTAACAAACACGAAGTGAATATGCACGAACTGGGTATCGTCTTCTACATTATCCGCGATGTCAAAGCGGTGGCAGCGGAAAACCACGTGGAACATGTTTCCACCGTGGTCATGGACATTGGGGGGGTCTCCACGGTGGTGCCGCACCTGCTTACCGACTGCTGGCGCTGGGCCGCCGACAAAGAGGAGCTGCTGAAGGGTTGCGAGCTGAAATGCAACATTATCCCAGCTGTCACCTGGTGCGACGACTGCAAACAGGAGTATGAAACGGTGAAACACGGAAAGACGTGCCCCCACTGCCACAGCGGGAACACCTGGCTCCTCCGCGGCAACGAAGTTGAAATCCGCGAAATCCAAGTGAAGGAGCTGCGCTGTTGAGAAGTAAATGTTGAGGAGTGAATGTTGGTGAGTGAATGTTGGTGAGTAAATGTTGAGGAGTGAATGTTGAAGAGTAAATGTTAACACGAAGTCATCAACAGCGAAGCTAACTAACATGAAATAACTAACACGAAGTAACTAACAGCCGCAGGCTAACAAACACGAAGTAACAAACAAAAAAATAACGAATATGTCCTGTTTTATAGTACCCATGGCGCAGGCCATTGCCACAAGCGCCTATCGTAAAGCCAACGCACAAACGATTGATAGTTCTGAACACGCACTCACGCGTAACATCCCGGCATTGGAGAAGATGCTTTGGGGCGGCACGGTGATGCTCATCGTCGATCATGTCATCAACGGCGAACTCACTTGGCGGTTCCCATTCTTCACAGCGCTCGAAACGGGCGGTTTTTCCGTGATGCTCCGTGAAATGCTCACCGTTGGCGTACCCATGTCGCTGATCCTCACCGCCGTCTGGGCGGTTTGGTCCCTCGCCAAAGCCCGCAAAGTCACTGCGTGTTGATTACTACGTGTCGATTACTACATGTTAGTTACTGCGTGTTACCAACAGCCAAGCTTACCAACACGAAGTAACTAACAGCCGAAGGCTAACTAACATGAAACACCTAACTTAAATTTTAACTATTATGTTTTTCCAAGTTTATGGGGCTAACGCCCTGGCCCAATGGGGGATGCTGCTCGTCGTCCTCGTGGGTCTCATCCTGTTCAACGAGTTTGCCCGTCGCACCAAAGCCGGCGGCATTATCACCTTTTTCCTTATCCCGCTTGCCTTGACGGTCTATTTCGTGGCCATCGCCATCGGTGCGCGCTCCGGAGCTGAATGGGCAGTGAACAACCAGACGCATGTCTATATGAACGGCTGGTTCCACTACGCCAAGCTCTACGCCGCGCTCACCGGCTGTATTGGCTTCATGATGATCAAGTACAAATGGGGTATCGGTGCCAAACACTGGTTCAAACCGTTCCCGTTCATCATCGTGGCCATCAACATCCTCATTGCTGTGGCCTCCGACTTCGAATCCGCCATTATGGGCTGGAACAAGTGGTGGCTCTCCAGCGAGGGCGTGTGGCTCTATGGCGGTTGGCACAATGTCATGAACGGCGTTGCCGGTTTGCTCAACATCCTCTGTATGACCGCATGGTGGAATGTCTTCCCGTCCAAGGACAAGAAAGACATGATCTGGGCCGACATGACTTGGGTCTTCATCGTGGTCTATGACATCTGGAACTTCGCCTACACCTACAACTGCTTGCCTACACACAGCTGGTTCTGCGGTATCGCGTTGTTGCTTGCCCCAACCATCGCTGCTCTGTTGTGGAACCGCGGCGGCTGGATTATGAACCGTGCCAACACATTGGCTATTTGGTGTATGTTCGCACAGGTGTTCCCGCTCTTCCAAGAGACCTTCAAAGACGGTTTCCAAGCCTTCAAATGGGCTGTGCTTCCTGTACAGTATCCTAACGGAATCGACACCATCACTGAGATTTACGCCGCTGCCGGCGGTGAAGCTGCCGCTGTGGGCACCACCGTGGAAACCGTGGCCGGCAACCCGACGATGATGACCGTGATCAGTGCCCTGGCACTTATCACCAATGCTATTGCGCTGTGCTACATTATCTATCAAGCCAAAAAGCGTCACATCAACCCGTACAAGGAAGATGTCTTCATCAACCAGAAGTACTACAAAGACGCTATGGCAAGAGCCGATATGGAATAATTCCATTATAGCTAAACGCCAAAAAGGGCCGCGAATTTCGCGGCCCTTTTGTTTATCTGATGGGGAGGTGGCGCAAAAATGCCGCCTGCGATGATTATCGCATCACCCTTTGCAAGAATTCTGTTGTGATCTCCGCCGGGCGGTAGGGGCAGACGGTGAAGTTGTGGTCGTAGTAGTTAAGCAGGTGGAACTCGCTGTTGGTCCATGTCTGGTGGAAATGCTCGCTGCAGGTGTAGGGCACCAGGCGGTCAGCGTTGCCGTGGATGATGCAGATATTGCCGTGGTAGTTGGCTGCTGTCTCAAAGATAGGAAGGGTGGAGGCTGTCTTCAAGTATCTGTATCCGAGGGCGATGCCGTTGTTGAGCACCAGGCTGTCGGGCATGTCGAGGGGGTCGAAGTCGATGCCGAAGAGGTTGCCGCGCACCACATCATCGCGCACGGAGGATGCCGGTGCCAGCAGCACCACTGCCTTGATGTCGTCGGGATGCTTGCCCGCCACCATGGCCGCCACCACCGCGCCCTGCGAGTGGCCTACTAAGGCGATGTCGTCCACAAAGTGCAGGTCTTGTGCATACGCCAGCACCTGCTCCAAATCCTCCATTTCGTTCGGGATGGTCATATCCACAAACTTGCCTTCGCTTTCGCCATGCCCGTTGAAGTCGAAGGTCAGTGTGGCGAAGCCATCGGTATGCAGTTGTTTCTCAATCCGATGCATCAAATCGAAGTTGTGGTCGCAATTCAGTCCGTGGCACAGAATGACGAGGTCAGCGCTTCCGCCTGGCTGGATGTTGGGTTTGTACACGACCGCCGACAGCTTGCCTTTACTGCCGTCTATGGAGATTTGCACCTCATTGTCGCCCTCAATTGCTGAAGGAGTCTTGTCAAAAAGTTCATACAGTTTGTTCTCAATCTTATACGACAACACCGTGCTCACCAGCACTTTGCCGTCGGGGCCGATGAGGTAGAGGGAGGGAATCCAGCGCACGCCGTAGGCCTTGGCCACCTCCGACTGGTTCATCCGTTTCAGCTCGCTCACCTGCGGATAGGGGACACCGGATTGGGCGATGTAGTCCGTCCATTTCTGCTTGTCGGTGTCAAACGAGACGCCGAGGAACTCCACACCCTTCTCATGCCATTTGTTGTACATCCGGATGACTTCCGGCAAGTCCTTGCGGCAATCTGGGCACCAGGAGGCCCAGAAGTCAATGACTACATATTTGCCTTTGGCAAAATCTCTGAATTTCAATGTTTTGCCATCCGGAGTATTGAGTTGGAAATCGGGGGCGGGCGTGCTGGGCTTCAGCAGTTCCGCCGCATATTTTTCGTCCAAGTCGGGCACTTGCGCCTGCAGGCAGGAGAGGGCGGCAATAAACAGCCCTAAAAGTATGGTCAATCGGAAGTTTTTCATCATTATAGTGTGTTTTTTGTGAAGCGCAAAAGTATAAAAAAGTTCCTAATTGCGAATTTATAATAAAATCAACTTATAGGTTTATGTATTGAAAAAATATGTATTTTTGCAGCAACTAAAAATTTTAAATCATGATAACATTTGATGACATTAAACAAGGTTGAATCCAGGTATATATGTTGTTACCGGTGGTGCAATTAAGCTGACCCGGACGATGCAAGAACGGGAACATACGCTCAGTGAACTTGTTAAGATGGAAAAAGTTCGCCAATTTCTTGTTGACAACAATGTCATAGATGATGATAGTTTTACAGATTTTATAAATGAAAAAGGATAAGGAAATGAAAACACCAGCAGAGCAAATAGCATTCTTAAAAGAACATTCTTCTTCGGAACCTTCAAAATGGCAGGAGAAAGCGGAATGGCGAAAAGCGAACAAGGATTGGCTAAGATATTCAAGAAAAATTGCCATTGTTATTGCCATGTCTTTGGAAGAAAAGAACATGTCTCAAAAGCAGTTGGCAGAACGGATAGGATGCTCTCCACAATATGTTTCCAGACTGTTAAAAGGAGAGGAAAATCTGACTTTGGAAACCCTGTGCAAGTTGGAGAATGTTTTAAATGTTTCCATAATAAAAAAGGTTTTTGAATAATTCGCACCAATCATTTGTTCTGTTCCACTATATTTTTTTGTACTTTTGCACTTCCAATTTTCAACAACAATCTAATTCAAAAATAATATGGAAAAATTCGATCCCGCAACCAACCTGGAAAGATTGGACAAGAAAGACGCCTACCGTGGCGTGAACCCTGCTATCTGCGATAGCGCAACCTTTATGTTTGAACAGGCCAAGACGATGACCGACACCTTCCACGGCGAAACCGAGGGCTATTTCCTCTACTCCCGCCACTGGAACCCCAGCACCCTCTCCCTGGCACAGTCACTGGCCGCCATTGAGGGCACTGAGTTGGCTTGGACAACCGGTTCCGGCATGGCCGCCATCACTGTGGCCCTGTTGCATGAGGTGAAATCCGGCGACCACATCGTCTCCAGCATGACCACCTACGGCGGCACATTCGCTTTCTTGAACAACTACCTCAAGAAATTCAACGTGGATGTCAC
>CAJODA010000073.1 GCA_905233745.1 uncultured Bacteroidales bacterium | reverse complement strand
AGACCTCTTTGTTGTAGAAAATTTTGTCAGTTTCGTCTTTAAGCATGATTTTGTGGAAATAATTGGGGTTATCTCTGAATTCGAGAGCGTTATAATCTAACAGATTGAAGGAATACACCCTGGGAATGATGTAGTCTTTGCCTCCCTTTTCAGCTTCTCTGCTTATTACACGACTCATGTATGTGACAACTCTGTCTGCAAAGAATGTCTGTCTGGCTCGTTGCATTTCGATGATGAAATGGTCGTTGTTCTGGTTCTTGCAATAGATGTCGAAAAGGACCCTTCTTTCTTGTGGGCGCACGCCGAGCTGTTCAGTTGGCAGGTAGGTTATATCCGTGATGATACCTGATTCATCGGAGATACTTGCATTAAGGAAAGCAATGAGGAGATCCTTGTTGCGCTCGTCGGCGAAGATTTTCTTGAACCCGAAATCGGACAGAGGATCAAAGAAGTATTTTTCTTTTAACATGGTTGGTAATGTTTAAACAGTTGCGGCAAAGATATATCAACGAGTGCAGTTTGTCAAGGTTTGAGAGAAATGAATTTTATTTTAATAATCAGATGCTTACAAGATTACAACATGGAAAATTAAGAATTGGTTGTTAACGTGAGGCGTGGTTTTTAGGAAAAAAGACATCTAAAATGAAGATGCGGCATACAACTATCCTAATATTTTTGTCCTGACAACTTTTCCTATAAGAATCACCAAAATTCATTATTTTTGCGCGCTCTTTGATGTAATTATTCTAAACCCAACATATCATGCAAAATTTCGACCTTATCGTTATCGGAAGCGGCCCTGGCGGCTATGTGGCAGCCATCCGCGCAAGTCAACTCAATATGAAAGTGGCCGTGGTGGAGCGCGCCGAACTCGGCGGCATCTGCCTCAACTGGGGATGCATCCCGACCAAAGCCCTGCTGAAATCCGCACAAGTTTATAAATATATGTCGCACGCCGCCGAGTACGGCCTGCAAGTGGAAGGCGAAGTGAAGCCCGACTTCGAGGCCGTGGTGAAACGCAGCCGCGGGGTGGCCGAACAGATGAGCAAGGGCGTGCAATACCTGCTCAAGAAGAACAACGTGGAGGTGATTGCCGGCTTCGGCAAACTGCTGCCCGGCCATAAGGTGGAGGTTACTGCCGCCGACGGCACGGTGACCGTCTATGAGGCCAACCATGTGATTCTGGCCACGGGCGCCCGTTCGCGCAGCCTGCCCAATGTGCCGCAAGACGGCAAGAAGATCATCGGCTACCGTGAGGCGCTGACCTTGCCGCAATTGCCGGAAACGATGGTGGTTATGGGCTCCGGAGCCATAGGCAGCGAGCTGGCCTACTTCTATGCCACCATGGGCACGAAGGTGACCATCGTGGAGTACATGTCGCGCCTGGTGCCCGTGGAGGACGACGACATCGCCGCCACCCTGGCCCGCTGCTTCCGCAAGGCCGGCATCAAGACGATGACCGCCGCCGCCGTGGAGAAGGTGGATATTGTCGGCGACAAGTGCGTGGTGACCGTGAAGGACGCCAAAGAGAAAATCACCGAGATTGAGTGCGACATCGTGCTCTCCGCTGTGGGCGTGGCCACCAACATCGAAGGCATCGGCCTCGAGGAGTGCGGCGTGCAGACCGAGCGCGGCAAGGTGGTGGTGGACGACTTCTACCGCACCAACGTGGAAGGCGTTTATGCCATCGGTGACATTGTGCACGGCCCGGCCCTGGCGCACGTGGCCTCGCACGAGGCTGAGGTGTGCGTGGAGAAAATCGCCGGCCTCGACCCCGAACCTGTGGACTACGGCAATATCCCCGGCTGTACGTACACCACTCCGGAGATTGCCTCTGTGGGTCTCACCGAGCGCGCCTGCACCGAGCAGGGTAGGGAAGTGCTGATCGGCAAGTTCCCGTTCACCGCTTCAGGCAAGGCTACTGCCGCCGGCAGCCGCGACGGACTGGTGAAGGTGATCTTTGACAAGAATACCGGCGAGTGGCTCGGTTGCCACCTCATTGGCGACAACGTCACTGAGATGATCGCCGGCGCTGTGATGGCCCGCCGCAAGAAGATGACCGGCGAGGATGTCATACGCTCCGTATTCCCGCACCCCACCATGTCGGAGGCCATCATGGAGGCTGCCGCCGACGCGTACAAGGAGTGCGTGCACTTGTAGTTAATAGTTTAGAGTTGAGAGTTTAGAGTTGAGAGATTGTTGGGATTAGGTTTTCTGTTATGATGAAAAGAGTACTTGTAACGTTGGTTTTTGTTTGTGCCATGGCGATGTCCTTTGCGCAGAGCGATATCCAAACCGAGGAGACGCCGGTCAAAATAACCGACAAGTCCTGGGCTGACCGCGGATTCGATTTCTTCATTGCCGGCGGCATGCTCTTCGGCAGTCCCTTCAACGCCAATTACTATAACGGCAGTAAGTTGAATGAGAACAATTTCGAGTTTATTCTGAATAACCAGTACTGGTATGAGGAGTGGCAGCGGACAGTTTCCGAGTATTACCCTCACATAAGCATGTCCGACCGAATCTATGTGAAAGATCCGGACGATATGGATTGGAACCTGCGATACAAGTTGAGCATGATGGTGAGTTTGGGCGCACGTTACAAACTGGGCAACGGATGGGCGGTGGCGCTTTCCTATTCTTTCAGCCGGCTCACCACCTCCACTCGTGTGCTGCTGAGCTCCAACGCTGTGACAGGTAATATGTACACTCAGCCTGTGGTGGCTATGGTGGGCAAGGAGAACCGCTCCATGATCGATTTGACCGCATCCTACCTGTTCAGCCGCGTCAGCCCGGTTGTGAAGCCCTTTGTGGAGTTGGGTGTGCAGTTCAATTATGCCAAGGTGAAGTCGTTTGAGGCCACTCTTTTGGACAAAGACGGTCATGCGGTGGGAAACTCCTACTCCCTGCGTAACGTTTATGACAATCAGGGCTACTACCCCGGCGCGCAGACCAGCGACATTATTTTCGGCGGCCCCGGGTTCGGCTTTTCCGGTGCAGCAGGTCTCAAGATTGTTTGCGGTAAGTATGTCTCCATCGACCCCACCTTCTATTGCTATTTTGGCCGGCTGGGGGTTTACCAAGGCAAAAACGTTTCCGGCGAGAACAAGTTCTCTTTCAACTACGGGGCACAGCTGCGCGTCGTCATGAACGACTACTTCTTTTCCTCCCGAAAATAGGGGGATTTATCCATTTATTTATTAAAAAACACCTGTTTACATTTCTGTAACCAAGGAAAAAAACACCGTGTAATTTTTTTCTACATTTGCCCGTTTATTATGTTCAATGAATAAAAAGGCATTTGTATGAAAATATTCAAAGGTAGTCTGTTGACAGTTTTGTTTGTGGCCGCCCTGCTGTGTACCGGCAAGGCCCAGCGTACAGAGAACTTCAAATCGCCGCAATATGAGTTCAAAACGGCCATGGATCTGTTCAACAAGGAGAAGTACGGCTCCGCCCAACAGTATTTCAGATACGTTTATGAAAACACGGAAGATGTCCAGCAGGATCTGAAGACCAACTCCTTCTTCTACATGGGTGTCTGTGCCGCAAAACTAGACAATCAGGATGCGGCGTTTTTGCTGCAGTCGTTTATCGACCGCTATCCCGTGCACTCGTCCGTAAGCGAGGCTCGGTTCTATCTCGGACGCTACTACTTCAGCCGCAAGCAGTGGAAGAAAGTCATTGCGCAGTTTGACGAGATTATGGAGAACGAAATCCAGCCCGAAAGCGTCACGGAGTTCAATTTCAAGAAGGGTTACTCCTACTTCATGACCGACGATTTCGAAAAGGCCAAGGCCTATTTCAAGGTCGCACGGGAACAAGACGGCCCCTATCAGAAACGCTCCATCTACTATCTGGCTTACATGGCCTATCAGGACGGACAGTATGAGGCTGCCCTGGAGGACTTCATGCTGCTGAAGGACGAACCGGAGTTCAAGAGTGAAATCTCCAACTTCCTCACCCAAATCTACTTCAAACAGGGACGTTACGAGGACGTGCTGGCCATGGCACCGAAAAACATCAACACCAAGGACATATCCCAGCTGCAGGTTCTGCGCTGCGTGGCCCTCTCCCAGTACAATCTCAATGACTATGAGACCGCGGCCGGCAATTTCGACATGCTGCTTGCCTCCAATAAGGTGAAGATGGAGCGCGACGACTACTTTGCCGCCGGCTTCACCTATTACCGCATGCAAGATTATGAAAAGGCGATAGAATATTTTTCAATGGCGGTCGATGACAAACAACCTGACCTGATGACCCAGAACAGCTATTATCTGCTGGCCGACTGCTATATTAAGACTCATCAGTACAACCTGGCTTCACAGAGCTTCAAGGAAGCTTACAAATATGATTTTGATCCGGAGGTGAAGGAGGACGCCCTCTACAATTATGCCAAATTGCAGTATGAGACTTCCAAAAGTCCCTTCAACAACGCCATCCAGGCGCTGGAGGACTACATCAACACCTACCCGCACTCCTCCCGCAGTGAAGAGGCTTCGTCGTTTCTCTCCAAAATCTACATGTCCACCCAGAATTACCAGGCGGCCATCAACTCCATTGAGCAACTCAGCACGAAGAACCACGACATTTTGAAAGCGTACCAGCGCTGTACCTACTTCCGGGCTCTGGAGCAGATCAACAACCGGAATTACAAGGATGCCTTGGCCCTGCTGGGCAAGACCCTCTCTGCACCGATCAACAGCCAGATCAATGTGGACGCCCTCTACTGGAAAGGGGAGACCCAATACCGCAATGAGCAGTATCAGGAAGCGTACTATTCACTGCAGTCGTTCCAGCGCGCAGCCGATGCCGCCAACTCTGAATTCTACACCCCGTCGTTCTACACGTTGGGCTATTCGGCACTGAAAATCAAGCGCTATCGTGATGCCGCCGGCTATTTTAAGAAGTATATAGACATGACCAACGGACAGGCCGACCTGCGGGATGTGCAGGCCGATGCCACCGCCCGCTTGGCCGACTGCTACTTCATGCAGCAGGACCTCGCCTCCGCCATCAAATATTACGAAAAGTGCGAGGCTATGCACCAGTCGAACTCCGATTATGCCCTGTACCAACAGGCCAAATGCTATGGCTATCAGAAAAACAACAGCAAGAAAATCCAGGCTCTGGAGCGTTTTGTGAACACTTACGACAAATCGGCTTACATGGATGACGCCGACTACGACCTGGCTGTCACCTACCACGCGCAAAACGACTACGCACACGCCATCTCGGCCTACCGCGATTTCATCCGCAAGCACCCGAAGAGCCCTTACATCAGACAGGTGCACACCCGTTTGGCACAGGCTTACCTGAACAGCGACAATACCCCTATGGCCATCTCCACCTACAAGTATGTGGTGGAAACCTATCCCGGCTCCCAAGAGGCCAAGGACGCCCTTGCCAACCTGGAGAATATCTACACCGAAGAGGGCAACACGAGCGAATTTTTCGACTATGTCCGCACTAAGAACATGAACATCTCTGCCGACCGTCAGGATTCCATCGCTTTCAAGGCGGCGGAGAACAAGTATAATCGTGGCGACTGCGAAGGCTCTGTCCGCGCGTGCGCCGATTATCTGCGCCAGTTCCCCAACGGCTCATTTGCCGCCAAGGCGCACTTCTACAAAGCGGAATGCGAGTATGGTCAGCGTAATTACAGCGATGCGCTTGCGGACTATGAGGCCATCATCAAGAAGTATAAGACAGAGTACAACGTCACCGCCCTGCATAAGTCCGCTTCTATTTTGTACAATGACAAGGAGTATGCCCGTGCGCTGAACTATTTCAACAAGCTGCTGGAGAACACCACCGATGGCGATGAGATTATCTTCGGCAACAACGGGGCTATGCGTTGCGCCTATTTCCTGCAAAAGTTTCAGCAGGCGTTGGCTAGCGCCATGAATCTGCTCAACATCGACCAAGTGGATGCCGAGCTGCGCCAGGAGGCCCTGCTGGTGGCCGGCAACTCCGCCATGGAGGTCAAGGACTGGACCACTGCCCGGAACTCCTTCAGAGCTCTGGCGTCATCCGGCAGCAACGACCTGTGCGCCGAAGCCGCCTATCACCTCGCCGACATCGCCTTGAATGTGGACCACGACCTCGCCGCGTGCGAGACGCAAATCAAAGCCATCCTGGCCAGCAACTACTCCTCCGAGTACTGGTATGCCCGCACGTTCATCCTTTACGGTGACCTTTACAAAGAGAAAGGCAACTATTTCCAGGCCCGCCACACCTACCAAAGTATCGTGGACAACTACGAAGGTGAGGATTTGGTGAAGATGGCCATCGAAAAGATAGCCCAGCTGGATGAGCTCGAATCAAAATCTTCTGAAAATTAACCTGAAAATGACATTAAGTATGAAAAGTAATATTCCCAATATGAAACGAATGTTCCTGATAGCGTGCGCCCTGCTTTGCGTGACGGCCGTGCGTGCACAAGTGGTGGACTCCGCAAACCTGCTCATTAATTATGTGCCCAAACTCACCAATGCTTCCAAAATAAACCAACCGGCTGTCATTCTGGACACCGTTCAGGAGAAAGTGGAGTTCCGATATGTCATTGTCCCGCAGAAGCCCGAGCTCTCTTTCTCACCCTCCAAGATAGTCGTCAGCAAGCTCAACCCCGAGTTCCAGGAGCGCTATTATCGCGACTATATCAAGGTGGGCTTCGGCTATCCCATCACACCGCTGGCTGAGTTGTCGGTGCACAACACACGCAATTCCAAATTCTCTTACGGACTCAATTTCCACCACTTCTCCTCGTGGGCGGGGCCTATCGGCAAGACACAGAAGCAATATGCCTATGCCCCCACCAGTGACTCGCGCGTGCATGCCTTCCTCAACTATTTTTCCAAAAACTATACGTTCTACTCCTCTATAGGCTATAACCACGAGCTTGCCAATCTGTATGGATATAGAAGGGATTTTATACAGGAGTTGTATCCTGCCGACGTGGATAACTATTATGCGAAATCCTATCGCGACAGCATACGCAACAACTTCCATCATGCGAAGGTGGAATTGGGGGTTCGCTCCAATTACACGACCGAAGACCGGAAAGTGAAGGAGGACGTGCGACTGCATTACGACTTTATTCACACCAACTGGCGGGATATGGAGAATTCGGGAGGTGTCAATGCCATGGTGGCCTACGATGACCGCTTCTTGAAAATTTCCGGTTACCAGCATTATCAGCTGGATTTTAACGTGGACTACTACAACAATATGTGGGGAGACTCGCTGACGATAGGCGAGGAGGTGGGGAACCCGCGGAGAATCCGTCGCTCGGACAACAGCTTCCAGATAGAAATCCGCCCGACGATGAACTTCACCATCAAGGAGTATCACATTCTGGCCGGTGTGGGGGTCCCCGTGCTGATGGCCAACAACAAGGCCCAGTGCCCGGTGTATCCGATTGCCGAATTGCAGTTGGGCTTGGTGCGCGGACTGCTCAGTATTTATGCGGGTGTCGATGGCAAGTCACAGTACAACTCCCTCCGCGACCTCTTGTACGAGAATCCCTATGTGAAGCCGCAGCTCGACAGCCTGCAGTTCACCAAAACGCAGATCAGCATCTATGGCGGTATTAAAGGAAATATCGTGAAGAAACTTAACTACCACATCTCTGCCCGCTACTCCTACGTCCGCGACATGGCCTTCTTCATGCTGGACACAAACAGTTTGCTCAAGAACCGGTTTGATGTGATCTATGCCGAACGTGCCAACGTGCTTAATGTGTGTGCTAACCTGAGTTGGGAGACACTGGATCACCTCTACCTCAATCTCAACGCCAACTACTGGGGTTATTATTTCTCCGACAAATATAATCATCCCGAACATGCGTGGTACAAGCCTACCTGGGATATCGGATTTGACGGACGCTATATTCTCAACAAGAAATTCATCTTCGATTTGAATGCGAAAGTTGAATTCGGACGCTGGGCGCTGGTTCCCCGTGCGGAAACCGCTTCAGACGGCACCGTGACTGTCCGCTATGAGGCCGCCAACGATTTGATTAAAGATGCGGATGGTAATAAACCGGTGAAACCGGTGCTCAACTTCGGTGTCGGCTTCGAGTATCTCATAAACAAGCATTTCTCTGCCTGGGCAGCGGTCAACAACATAGGTTGCCAGTACGCCTCCACCTATTATAACTTCAACAACTTTGGCATCAATGCTTTGGTAGGTGTCACCTATTCGTTTGGTGGCGATCCGTTGAAAATCCAGAAAAAAAAGAAATAGAGGGGTAAGAAAAAAAGTGTATTTTTGCCGCCTCAAACGGACTACATGATAGTCGGGTCCCTTAGCGCAGTTGGTTAGAGCAACTGACTCATAATCAGTAGGTCCTTGGTTCGAGCCCAAGAGGGACCACACAAAAACAAAACCCTCTCATGTTGGAAATGGGAGGGTTTTGTTTATTAAATTTTTACATTGTGTGAAGAATTTTACTTTTACCTTTGTGATTTTTGCGATGTGGGCGTTTGGCATGGCGCAGACCGTTTTGTTCGCCGACAATTTCGATAACTGCACAGCATGCAGCCAACCTCGGCGTGGACTACCTGATATTGATTTGTGGGGAAGCAAAGAGGAAGGCGTGATTTCCATTGCATAGGCCGCCTCCGTTCCAAACCTGTTGTATATTTCCAGCTCCGCTGACCGGATTTTCGCCGCCGGCACTTACCTTGTGGAGGTCACTACCAAAGGTGGCAAAACCACGAAGAAGGTGGTGGTGCGGTAGGCATTACGCTTTGTAACCGTTGGGATTGTTGCGCTGCCATTGCCAGCTGTCGCGGCACATCTCCTCCAGGCCGTACTTTGCTTTCCAGCCAAGTTCGCGTTCTGCTTTGGAGGGGTCGCTGTAGCAGGTGGCGATGTCGCCTGCGCGGCGCGGTTTGATGCTGTAGGGCACCTGCACGCCGTTGGCCTTTTGGAAGGCGTTCACCACGTCCAGCACGCTGTAGCCGTGGCCCGTGCCCAGGTTGTAGATGGCGAGTCCGCACTTGCGCCCGATGGCTTTCAGGGCTGCCACATGGCCGGAGGCCAGGTCAACCACATGGATATAGTCGCGTACGCCCGTGCCGTCGGGGGTGTCGTAGTCATTGCCAAACACGCCCAGCTCGGGTCGCTTGCCAATAGCCACTTGCGTCACGTAAGGCATCAGGTTGTTGGGGATGCCGTTGGGGTCTTCGCCCATGGTGCCGCTGGGGTGCGCGCCTATGGGGTTGAAGTAGCGCAATAGCACCACATTCCATTCCGGGTCGGCGTGCTGTATGTCGATGAGAATCTGCTCCAGCATGCTCTTGGTCCAGCCGTAGGGGTTGGTGCACTCTCCTTTGCGACACTCCTCCGTGATGGGAATCTCGGCAGGGTCGCCATATACGGTGGCCGACGAACTGAAGATGATGTTCTTGCAGTTGTGTCGCCGCAGCACATCCAACAATACCAGCGTGCCGCTGATGTTGTTCTCGTAATACTCCCACGGCTTCTCCACACTCTCGCCCACGGCTTTTAGCCCGGCAAAGTGGATGCATGCGTCGCACGGGTGCTCCGTCAGCGCACGGTCCAGTCCCGTCTGGTAGAACGCCACAGGCTTGCCGGTGATCTTTTCCACCCTTTTCAAGGATTCGGCGGATGAATTGCTGAGGTTGTCCACCACCACCACATTGTGCCCGGCTTGCTGCAGTTCCACAATGGTGTGTGAACCAATAAATCCGGCACCGCCGGTAACCAGTATAGTGCTCATAGAATGACTGTTTATCTGATGTTTGTTATTTGAATTTTTTTCGCGTCGCAAAACTGCAACTTATTCTACGGTGACCGACTTTGCCAAATTGCGGGGCTGGTCAACGTTACAACCGCGCATGACGGCGATATGGTAAGCCAGGATCTGCAGCGGGATGGTGGCCAGCAGCGGCGAGTAGATGGATTCGCTCTCCGGAATCTCGATGACGTAGTCGGCCATGTTGCGGGCCATCACATCATGCTCGCTCACGATGGCGATAATCTTGCCGTCGCGGGATTTCACCTCCTGGATGTTACTGATCACCTTCTCGTAGGTGCGGTGGTTGGTGGCGATGAATACCACAGGCATGTCTTTGTCAATGAGTGCGATAGGTCCGTGTTTCATCTCGGCTGCCGGATAGCCCTCCGCATGGATGTAGGAGATCTCCTTCAGCTTCAGGGCTCCCTCAAGCGCTACCGGGTAGTTCTGCAGGCGGCCCATATAGAGCATGTTGCGCACGTCCTTGTATTTGGCGGCAATGTCCTTGACGATGCCGCTATGGTCGAGGGTCCATTGGATCTTGTCGGGAATACGGTCCAGTTCCTGGATCAGTGCGGCGCGGTTTTCGTTGGTCAGGGATCCCTTCAGCTCAGCCAGTCGCAAGGCCAGCATGGCCATCACGGTCACCTGGGAGGTGAAGGCCTTGGTGGAGGCCACTCCGATTTCCGGTCCTGCATGGGTGTAGATGCCGGCGTCGGTGGCCCTTGAGATGGAGGAACCGATCACGTTGCAGATGCCCAGCACGACGGCTCCCTCCTCTTTGGCGAGTTTGATGGCCGCCAGTGTGTCGGCCGTCTCGCCCGATTGGGATACTGCAATCACCACGTCATGTGGCGTGATGACCGGGTGGCGGTAGCGGAACTCGGAGGCATATTCCACCTTCACGCGGATCTTGGCCAGGTATTCGATGAGGTAGCTGCCCACCAGACTGGCGTGCCAGGAGGTGCCGCAAGCCACGAAAACGATGTTGTCGGCATAGAGCAGATGCTTCTCGTAGTTGACAATGCCGCCGAGGCTCACTGTGTTGGTCTCGGGGTGCAGTCGCCCGCGCATGGTGTCGCGCACAATCCTGGGCTGCTCATAAATCTCCTTCATCATGAAGTGGTCGAAGCCGGCCTTCTCGATGGATTCGAGGTTCAGCTCCAGCTCCTGAACGTAGGGGATGGCCTCCACATCGTGGATGGTTTTGATGTGCAGTTCCTCGCCCAGCTTGATGCGCACCACCTGCTCGTCCTCAATGTAAACCACTTTCTGGGTGCGTCCAACGATAGGGGTGGCGTCGGAGGCGATGAAATACTCCTGGTCGCCGATGCCGATTACCAGTGGGCTGCCTTTGCGGGCGGCGATGATTTCATCGGGGTGTCCTTTCTCCACGATGGCGATGGCGTAGGCACCGACCACGTGGTTCAGGGCGATGCGGACGGCCTCAAACAGATCGACATGCTCGCGGAGTTTCACGTCCTCGATGAGGTTGATGAGCACCTCGGTGTCGGTAGATGATTGGAAGGTGAAACCGCGCTTCTCCAGCTCCTTGCGCAGGCTCATGTAGTTTTCGATGATGCCGTTGTGGATCAATGCCATGTTGCCGGAGTTGGAGAGGTGTGGGTGGGCGTTGGCCTGGTTGGGTTCGCCGTGGGTGGCCCAGCGGGTATGGGCGATGCCGATCCGGCCGCTGACATCCTTGGTTGCGGCATACGCTTCCAGATCGGAGACCTTGCCCTTGGCCTTATAGACATTCAGCTCATTGTTTGCGTTCAGGAGGGCCACGCCTGCGCTGTCGTAACCGCGGTATTCCAGTCGTTTCAGACCCTCAATGAGGATAGGGTAGGCCTCTTGAGACCCCAAGTATGCTACAATTCCACACATAATAATCTTTTTTAGATGAGATAATGAAAAAGTTCAAATTCTTGAATGGCAAAAATACAATAATTTTATTTCAAATTAACATTAAATTTTTACAAAGATTCAATGCTTCACTGTCCTCCACCACGAAAATCTCCTTCAGTGCCTTGTGATAAGAAGCGATGGTATCCTCCGACAGGGAGTCAGATTCATTGACCATCAAATCAGCCTTAATGGTACTGAATGAAGCCTGACTTCCCTGGTTCCTTGCCAGAGATCGCAATAGCCTATGAACACGGACGGGGTCACGGTCCACACCGTCCACTTTCTGAATATCACGTTTCTCAACTGATTCCACATATTGAATCAGTCTAAATTGCGGTGCAAAGATACGAATATTATTTCCGGTTCGCCCGTTTGGCCAAAGAATAACTATGCATCTTGCACCTTGAATTTCGCGGCGGCAGGTATGGTGTTTCTGTACAGATTTCACTCGCGTCGCGATGATGCCCTGCGCACCGTCCAGCCCCGCATTACACTTCGCTTAATCGGGGTGATTGGCATCCGCCCTCGAAGAGCCCAACAACCAATATCCAACGGCTAAATGAACTGATTCACCCTTTTATACTCTTCTCCCAAAGCAAGCAACTCCTTGAACATAGTCAACCGTGACACTTTCAGTTTTCCTGCATTCATCAACTTACGGTTATGCTTCAACCAATTCAGCATCAAGTGTTCCTCGACACGGTGCTTCGAGGGATTTCGATGATTGGTCTCCATGAAATCCTTAACTTCATTGTATTTCAGTTTCCAAAGGTCGTCTTGGGTCATAATATCAGATATTACGCATTTTTAGCGAAACGCGACAGCGTCGAGTGGAATTTTTACCTTTTTGAATGAATCAAGAAAGATGATACATACAAAATCGAATGAAAAATAAATGCGGAAATGTTAATTGGTCAAAACAAACAGTATTTCCTTGGCGTGGGAATTTGTGGCTTCCAAACTATTATGCCAGTTTCCTGCACTTACATAGCGCGATTCCGCCACTTTCAGTCCCACATCCTGCGCCATCTTTTCAAAATCCTCTCTTTTATATCGCTTGTCGGCGACAAGATATTCAGAAAACAGCAATCCATCCTCCGAAAACTGCTCTTTCCGGTAAACAAGACCATCGTCCTCGTTCAGCAGGAAATAATCGGGATCAAAAACGTTTCCACTTCTGGCCATCGTGTCAGACGGCTTCAGTTTCAGCAATTCTTTCGGCTGAGATTTCAGACTGCACCGATGCTTGGCAATCTTTTCAGTCAATGTCATGTTCATGACAGACACTACAGCTTTGCCGTCCTTTTTCAGGTGGTGCTTTATAGCTCGCAAAATGCGCTTGTTGTCTTCCATGTCGCGAAAAGAACCGATGACATCGTACAGGCAGAGCACCACATCAAACGTTCTGCCAAGATTCAACTTACGGGCATCGGCACAGTAGATGCTTGGGAAAACCCTCTTTTCAACAGCTTTCCGTTTTGCGCGTTCAACATTCTTTTGGGAGAAATCCACCCCGTCCACTGCTGTGAACCCACGTTGTGCCAATCCAATGGAATGCCTTCCCTGTCCGCATCCCAAATCCAATACCGTGGAGTCGGTTTTCAATCCGGTATGGTCAACTATGAAATCAAGTTCGTTATCGGTTCCCTTGGTCCAAGGCTGTGTAGGCATGTCCATACGCTCGTATGCCTCCTTTAGCTGTTGCTCCGAGAATTCTAGGAACGAATTGAAACGCTCATCCGACATCATGATTTCCTGACTAGCGAAGGTAAATGCAAGCCTCTCGTAGTCCGAAGTGTTGATGTCAAGATTCTTGCAAGGTTTTGTAATATAGGAATATTCCATCTCGGGATGTATAAAGAAGAATGGGCTGCAAAAATACAAAATCAGTTTGATA
>CAJODA010000072.1 GCA_905233745.1 uncultured Bacteroidales bacterium | reverse complement strand
AGTGGCCAGGTACATCAGCCAGAGCCCCCACCACATCAGAATTTCACCGAAATAGTTGGGATGGCGGGCATGCTTCCACAACCCTACATTACAAACCTGCCCTTTGTGGGCTTTGGCAAAACGATGCCGTTGTGTGTCAGACACCAATTGCAGCGTTGCGGCCACTATGCAGAGCAGGAACCCGAAAACCGTTAATATATTGGCGGGTTCGGCGGCATCAATGACGAAAAAGCCCGGAATCATCACCAGAAAAACGATTATGGTGGGCATCATGTTGAGCCCGAAAAAGTTGATAAGGTGGAAAATAAACGGTTTCTGCTCGGTTCTGTATTTGGTGTAGCGCCAATCTTCATGATTTAAATTCTTGAATGTGTAGGCCCAGTTGCCGGTGAGGCGAATGCCCCAGTACCACACGGCAATGAGCAACAGGGTGGTGGCGCTTCCCCAAGGTCCCGACGCACAAGCCCATGCGGTGAGCATGATTGGCGGTACCACGCTCCAATAAGGGTCATAGACAGATACATTTTTGAATATCAAGCCGAAAAACCACACAAAGATGGTGGCCACCGCATCGGCCGTGAACAGTTTCCACAAGTAATGGCATTGCGGCTTTGTAGACGGCCAAGCCGATGAAGAAAGCCAGTGCATATACTAGCAGAATGATGATAAAACTCAAGGTTCTGGATTCTTTGATTTTCATAATCAACAGATTAACTGTTAAGTGTTTGGATGAGCTGTTTCACGGTTTCAGTGTCAGTCTCCTCGTAACCTCCAGCGGTGCGTACTTTACAGGAGCCGTGCACCTCACGGGCTCCTGTGAAGTCGATCAGTTCGCGCACGTTGTCGGGGCGCACGCCGCTGCCCACTAGGATGGTGATGCGGTCGCCAGCCAGACTGACCAGTTCTTTGAGCGTTTCCTTGCCCTCCATGGCGGTGGGTTGGCAACCGGAAGTCAGTATGCGCTTGCACCCGCAGGCGATGACTTCTTCCAGCGATTTGCGCCAGTCTGCGCACCGGTCGAAGGCGCGGTGGAAGGTGACGGGCACGGGTGCCGCCGCCTCCACAAAGCGTCGGGTGAGTGCGGTGTCTATACTGCCGTCTTTGTGCAGAAACCCGACAACTATGCCGGCCACACCCAGCTTTTTGCAGATTCTGATATCCTCCAGCATGTTGGCGATTTCCAGCTCATTATAGACAAAATCACCGGGACGTGGGCGCACAAGCACGTATACATCCAGATGTAAGTCATTGACGCATTGTCGGATGCTTGCGTATGAAGGTGTGGTGCCGCCTTCGTTCAGGTTCTGGCACAGCTCAATGCGGGTGGCTCCGGCGGCCTTGGCGTTGACCGCGGATTGGATGGAGCCGCAACAAATCTCTATTTCCATGATTACGAGGTAAGTTTCACTTGCGTTTGGGCCTCCACTACGTTGATGGCATAGTCGCCTAGTTTTTCGCTGTCGCCAATCAGGTCCATGTAGGTGACGCCTGTCTGGTAGTCGTATTTCTTGTCGTTCACATCCGCCACATTGTTCTCTTTGAGCTGGGTGCGGTAGTGGTTGATCTCATTCTCTATGTTGAGGGAGACCCGTGGATCAACCTTGTGACCGGAATCTTCCAAAACCAGCTCCATTTGGGTGAGTGCCTTGTCGCAAAGTTCCCAGATGTGCTTGACATGCGACGTTTGCTCATCGGTGAATTCTTCCCGCATCTTGTATTTACGGTTGATTGTACGCGCCATGTTGTAACAGCTGTCGCAAATACTCTCAATCTCGGAAATCTCGCGCAACATGCAGCGTATTTGGGTCTTACTTTCAGGACTCAGTCGTCCTTCCGACACTTGGTTCAGATAGTTGGCAATCTCAACTTCCATGTTGTCGCTGATGCCTTCGTACTTTTCTATACGGGTGAAGAGCTTGACAAATTCGTCATTGTTCTTGAGTTCAAGCAGCTGGGGTACGAAACCGAACATGCGGTGTGCACGCATGGCGAAATGGTTGATTTCCTTGCGGGCTTCCAGAAGCGAAAGCTCGGAGGTGGAAAGCAAGCCGCCGCTGATGAAGCGCAGACGCATGTCCTCGTCTTCTTCCTTGCCTTTGATAAGATGGCAAACCACTTTTTCGAAGGTGGGAATGAACCAAACGAGAATGAGCACATTGCATAGGTTGAAGGCGGTGTGGAAGGCGCAAAGCGCGAAGTTGATACGGGTGGCAGCGTTCGGGTCAGTAGTGAGGTCTGCTGTCGGGTCAAAGCCCACCATGGAGCACACCATCTTGATGAAGAGACGGAACACGAGGAGAATCCAGCAGACACCGAACAGGTTGAAGATGAGATGCGACAGGGCCGCCCGCCGTGCGGAGGTGTTGGCGTTCAGAGCCACGATGTTTGAGGTGATAGTGGTGCCGATGTTTTCACCCAGCACCAAAGCGATGCCTTGGTAAATGTCAGCTACGCCTGTGGAACACAGAATCATCGTGATAGCCATGATGGCGACTGACGACTGCACGCACATGGTGAGAATACCGCCTAACAATAGAAAGATGACATAAGAGAGGAACCCGAGATTGCGGCATGAGGAGAAGAAACTCATCACGGCATCATTGTGCGGGAGGTCCATGGCAATGGCGTTTTCGCGCAGGGTGGCAATGCCCAGAAACAGGAACGAGAAACCGAAGATGAAGTCGCCGAATGACTTGGCACTGGGGCTCTTGAAGTAGGAGAGCATGATGGCGACTGCAAACAGCGGGAACACGATGACGCTCATCTGGAAGTTGAACCCGAACAGGGCGATAATCCACGCGGTGACCGTGGTTCCGATGTTTGCGCCCATAATAACAGAGATGGCCTGTGATAGCGTTAGAAGGCTGGCGTTGACAAAGCTCACAGTAAGCACGGTGGTTGCTGTTGACGACTGCACGGCTGTGGTGACCAGCGCACCGGAGAGGATGCCTGTGAATCGGTTGGTGGTCATGGTACTTAGCACCTTGCGCAATCCACCGCCTGTCAACTTCTGCAAGGCCTCACTCATGGTCTTCATGCCGAACATCAGCAAGGCCAGACTACCTAAAAGCGTCAGAAAAGTGATGATAGTCATATTCGTATATTAATCAATGTATATCTAAGTGCTCATCAATCCATAGTCTCCGGTCTATTCCATCGTCATCTCCCCGCGCATGGAGATTTCCATCTGTCTTCGCACGTCGTTGGGGTTGTCGTATTGCCCGAGCAGGAACATCAGTTTGGTGATGGCGGCTTCTGTGGTCATGTCACGGCCACTGGCAATGCCAATGTCAGCCAGGTTCTTGCCGGCAAGGTATCGTCCCATCTCCACGCCACCGCCACCCTTGCACTGGGTCACATTGACGATGACGATGCCTTTGGCGACAGCTTCTTGTAGAATCTGGGTGAACTCGTGGGATGTGGGTGCATTGCCTACACCGAAGGTCTCCATCACCGCACCGCGGAGACCGGGGGTGTTGAAAGCGTTGCGCAGGAATTCGGCACTCATGCCCGGATAAATCTTGATGAGTGCGACGTTGCTGTCCATGCGTGTATAATAGCGGAATGGTGCGCCCAAGGCATCATAATGCAGCAGGTTGGTGTGAAATTCTGCTGTAGTGTTCACTTCTGCGATAATAGGGTAGTTGGGGGAGTAGAAAGCGTTGAATCGAGAGGCGTTGTCCTTGTATGTGCGGTTGCCGCGGTAGAGGTTGTTCTGGAAATAGATGCACACCTCTTGGATGACGGGTTTGTCGTCAACATATTCCGCTGCGATGGCAATGGCGTTCAGGATGTTGCGCCGTCCGTCCGTCCGGATGACCCCCAACGGGAGTTGAGCACCCGTAAGGATGACCGGCTTGTTGAGGTTGTCCAGCAGGAAACTTAGCGCCGAGGCGGTGTAAGCCATGGTGTCCGTGCCGTGCAGTATGACGAAGCCGTCGTAAAGATTGTAGTTGTCGCCTACCATCTTTGCCAGCCGTATCCAGAAATCCGGATTGGTGTCCGATGAATCAATAAGAGGCAGCATATCCTGGAAGGTTATGTCTGCCTCAATAAGATGCAGCATGGGTAGCTGCTGATGTATGTTTTTGAATTCGAAAGGCTTCAATGCCTTAGTGTCAGGGTCCACCATCATGCCAATGGTGCCTCCCGTGTAGATTACCAGTATTTTTCGATTAATCATTGATTTGATTTTGAGGCTGCAAAGATATATTTTAATTGATAATTTTACAATAAAAAAAGGCACTTTCATATTTTGTATCTTTGCCGCCATGTTCGCATTACTACAACAATGGGGCGTTTGGGGACTTTTTCTGGGGTCGTTTTTGGCGGCCACGGTGGTGCCGTTTTCCTCTGATGTGCTCTATGTCGGCGTGTTGGCTGCCGGAGCGCCCGTATGGCAGTGCTTCCTGTCAGCTTCGCTCGGCAACTGGCTTGGTGGCCTCACATCCTATGCTATCGGCTGGATTGGAAAGTGGGAGTGGATGGAGAAGTGGTTTCATGTTAAACGCGAAACCTTGGAGAAACAGAAGGCTCGCATTGACAAATGGGGGCCATTGGCGGCTCTGCTCACTTGGCTGCCCATCATTGGTGATGTCATTGCCATAGCGCTCGGGTTCTACAAACTCTCGCCATGGAAATGCGCCCTGTACATGCTCATTGGCAAGGCCGCCCGCTATGGTGTGTGGACCTTTTTCTTTTTGTGATTCTTTTTTGTACTTTTGCCTGTTTTTTTGATGATATGATTTATAAATATTCCGACGGCGAAACGGTGGATATTCTTCCCGAAAAACTGCCCGACCTTCTGCGGCAGAACGAGTTGTATTTGCAGAACTATCTGGATGTCGCTGATGATTTGGATGATCCCTCCTACATAGCCCGTGGTAACGGCTTCTGCGACACCAAATACAGTGAGGATTTTATAGAATCGCAAGCGGAGAAGTACCGGAAGCGGATTGAGGATATACGACATTGGATGGAGAAATAGGAAATAGAAATAGGAAATGATGACAGAAGACAAGAAGAAAAAGAAGAAATTCTTGGAGAAACCACAGTACCCGGGCGGAGCCAAGGCGCTGCGCGAGTTTGTGAAGTCGCACCTGCAATATCCGCAGGATGCCATGGAACAGCGTGTCGAAGGGGTGGTTACGATTGCCTACCAGGTGAACGATGACGGATTTGTAGAGAACCCTACGGTTGTTAAGGGACTTTGCCCTTCGTGCAACGAGGAGGCGCTTCGACTGGTGACTATGCTCCGTTACGACAAAGCCCGTAATCGTGGTGTTCGTTTAAAGGTGAACTGCAAGCTGAATATCAACTTCCATCTGGCCCCTGCTCCCGCCCCGACAGGCGGTACCATCTCCTATACGCTACAACCGAGTAAGAAAAGTGAGGACAAGAAAAAAACGCCGAAATCTTCCGGCTCCGGCGGCTATAATTATTCGATATCCTGGTAGATTGCATAGCCCTCTGTCACAAAAAATGTTGGCTATGTCTTTGGATTCCGAAAAAGCAAAAAAAAAGCGGCGGACGCTTTTAACACGTCCGCCGCTATCATCTGCTGCGTTATTGCTTGCATGAATAGGCATTCATACCCGCATTTTCGTTGAGTTCAGCCTCCTTGGCCTTGCACTCATCTTTGGTTGAAGTTTCATCTTCGTACTCAGGTGCGAGGTGTGCGATGTCCGTCTTGAAGTAACAATGGCAGCCGACCTTGTTGCAGGAAGTTGAGACTGCAGCCAGCAATAACACTGCTGATACGATAGCTAATACTTTTTTCATAAATTTTTCTAAAGACTTCTTTGTTAAAAATGACGGAGTACCTGTGATCTTCTCTGCGGAAGTCTGTAACACAAAGACATCGGCAGACACTCTTTTAATTGGTTCAGAATAAAACGGCTAAGCCTGCGCCGGCCGGAGTTGGACCGAAGCGAACTTGCATCGCCGTGGCAGGTGACGCGTTGAAGTTTTCAACAATGCGGTTGATGCGCACTTTGCTGTTTATGGTAAGCACCAAGGCGGGCACCATGAATGCTGTGGTGGCAATGATGCCGCCTCCGAATAGGAAGAAACCGCCCATTGCGCTACGCCAGAGAACGAGGCCGTTGTTTACGTTGTTGAGTATCTGCTCGTTATACTTCGCAGTCTGCACAAAAGAGGCGCAGAACTGGTATAGTCCTAGGGCAGCCGTCGCTGCGGCAGCGCCACTGGCAACATAGAGTGGGATGCTGATATATTGGTTGCGTTTCGCCTTGCGATATTCCTCGTATACGGGCGCGGAGAGCATCCATTTCAGGTCGGTCCTGTCAAGCCGGTAAAGTTCGTCGGCTCCTGTTAGGTACATGGCGCCTTTCTGATAGTAGAGCTGACCGATGCCCCTGTCTCGGAGGAAGACCTCGATCAGCTCATTCTTGCTCATTTCAGCGTAGTCGTTAAGCGAGTCGCGGACATACAGCGTGTCGTAGGTGATCTCTTCCTCGTAGATGTATAACGTGTCCTGCCGACTCCGTTCCCTTTCCACTTGTGCAGCAGAGGAGATTGCGGCTCCGGCAGCGATGCAAATCAACAATATGTTTTTAATGTAACTCATGTTGTGTTATTGTTGCTTTGTTGAATCTTGAATGACGATGGTGCGGTTGGTGCGCCGGATCTTCTTGACCACCACAGTCTGCGGTTTTTCCGGCATCTTTGCTGAACTGTCGGAATGAGCGGTGACATCCGATGCCGAGGAAACGGCAGATACGGAAGCAGAGCGCTTTTGGACACTATTCGCATGGCCAGCCACGTAAGGTGCCGGCTCTACTGAGATGTCCTCATCGAGACTGTCTGTCACGGCTGTTGTAACAGGCTGATGTTCTGTAACCTGTGGCTGTTTGGCGGTGTTGTCCTGCGGTGCGCCGGCAAGCAGAATGCCGGCGGTGGTGACTGCCGTGCCAACAGCTGCGATGCCGGCAGTGACAGGTGCCTTGTGTGCGTACATCCATAGCCGGGGCGAAATCTTGGAAGTTGCGGGAAATGCCTGCTCTGTCAGCGGTTGCATTGGCGGGATGGCAAATCCTTTTAGTTGTGTGCGGCAGTAACTGTCGATGGCCGAGTCAAGATGAATGAATAAGGGCAGCAGTATCATAAGCAGGTGCTTTTTCTCTTTGGATTTGTTGAACAATATCTTTTGCAGTTCTTTGCGTGCACGCATCAGGTGCGACTTGGAGGTGTTCGGAGAGATATCCAGCATTTCAGCAATCTGCTGATGGGTGAGCCGTTCGAAGACGTAGAGGTTCAGAACTGTCCGATGATGGTCGGGTAGTTGTGTTATGGCGTCCAGAATTTCCTCGCGCGAGAAGTCGGCTTTCTGGATGGCGGCCATCATGTCGTCGGGAGAGAGCTCGTCATCATCTCGTGTGTCCGGCTCTGTCGCCATATCATCATTCAACTGACAAACGTGCTCTTGATTCCTCAGATGGAGCAGCGCCTTGTTGACGGCGATGCGCATCAGCCACCTTTCGAAGGAACCGGTTCCCCGGAAAGTGTCCGCTTTCTCGATGGCGGTGAGAAAGGCATCGTGCGCGAGGTCCTCGGCAGTCTGCCGGTCAGGAGCGTAGCGATAGCACACACCAATCATTTTTGCGATGTTTTTTCTGTACGTTTTGGCCCAGAACGGTTTCATTCCATTTGTCATGCTTGCTATTCATTCTTTTTCCGCGGCAAAACTATAAAAAAATCAGGGCTAAACGGATTTTCTCCATTTTTTTGTTTCTTCTTTCCTTATATTATTTACGTTAAACAATCATTTGATATATCTTAGGATACAGCTTTATGATGCAAAAATACCAAATGGTTGCAGTTGGTTGAAAAATTTTTTTTGAGTGCTCTGTTGGGTGGCGGGTTAGGGGGCTTGCCTGGAACGGTTGGTGTTCGTAAATTATTTACTTTTGCACTTAAAATTTTAATGGAAAAATATGTCCAAACGCAACCTCTTTCTCGCCGTTATTCTGTTGATTATCAGTCTGTCAGTTTTTGCGCAGCAGAACATTTGTAAAGTGACAGGCAAAGTGATTGATGAGAAAAGCTATGCCATGCCTTACGTCTCCGTGTATGCCTCTCAGCAGGACAGCGTGGTGGCGGGTGCGCTCACGGATCCAAACGGCCAGTTCGCGTTAAAGGTGCCGAAGTCGTCGAAGACCTATACCCTGACGATTGTTTACATGGGCTATAAGCCGAAATATCTTGATTTTACATCCGAAAAAAGTGAGGTAGCATTGGGGAATATCCTGATGGAGGCAACGTCTCAGATGTTAGAGGAGGTGAACGTTTCAGCAAGCGATGGCGGACGAACAGTTGTCACTGCCGAACATACGACTATAGTCCCGACAGACGCAACGGCTATGATGACCGGCAGTGTCGAGGATCTGTTGCGCCAACACTCTTCCGTGACCGTTGACCCCGACGGCAATGTTTCCCTTCGTGGCAACGGAAATGTGCTGTTGCTGCTCGACGGTGTGCCCACCAACCTCGGTTCCATCAACGCGATACCGTCTTCCAATGTGGCGAGCATCGATATCATCACGAACCCGAGTGCCAGTTACGACGCCGAGGGCACCGGTGGCATCATCAACGTCGTCACCAAGAAGGATGGGAAGAAGGGGCTCAGCGGGATGGCGGCGGTCAACTATGGCTTCAACCATTTCACCAACGGCAGCCTTGCACTGAACTATACCCGCAACAAGTTCGCCCTGCGTTTCAATTACCAGGTGAAGTACGAGGACGACATCAACAATGGCTACCTCTACCGCTATTACCGGACCACCGGAGACAGTCTCAGCCAGCAGATCCATGCCTTGCGGACGGTCTTCAACAACAACATCTCCCTCGGAGTCACCATCAGGCCCAATATGCGGAACAAGATCGATGCTGACTTCCGGCTGATTCTGCCCCGCCTCAACACTGTGCAGGACCTCTCCAACGACTGGTTCCATGACGGCATCCTGTCGCACGAGAACCGTCGCAGCGACGTGACCTGGAACCGCGAGAATCTCGATGGTACGTTAGCCTACTGGCACGCCATCCGACCTGGGAAGCTCACCTTCTCCGTTAAGGCGAATGTTTCCAAAATCTGGGGCCACCGCCCGTCGTATTACTTCTTGGAGGGTGATTCGGTCAGCAAGTCGGTGTCGGGTGGAAGTCCGCTGCTCACCTCTGCGCAGACGGACTGGCGCGTCATCGAAAAATACGGCTTCTGGGATGCGGGCGTGAAGTTCTCATACCGCCAGAACGACATCTACCACAACTTCTTCGTGCGCGACAGCCTCGGTTGGAACTACTCCCATCAGTTCAGTAACGACCTGCTGCACAGGGAGTACGTACCTGCCGCTTACGTGCAGTTTACATCTACGGAGTGGCGCGACCGGTTCACATGGAGCGCAGGCCTCCGTGCCGAATACAGCCGCACGCACCTGCATAGCGAGAAGGAGGTGTTGGACGAGTGGACGCAGCATTTCTTCCTCGGACCGTCACTGTCGTTCAAGTACAAGATTTCCAAGAAGCACAGCCTGTCGTTTGCCTATTCGCGGCGCATCACGCGGCCTACGTACCCGCAGCTCAACCCCTATATGAGTATGATCGACCCACATAACTTCGAGCAAGGCAACATGCATCTCCAGCCCGAAACCGCCGACAATGCGGAACTGCTTTACCAGTTCAAGGTGCCGAAATGGGCTGTGAATGTGGGCGTTTACGGCAATTACATCCACCATTACATCACGCAGGTGGCCCGTTTTGAGGGTGACATCCTGCTGATGACTTACATCAACGCCACCTCGCAGACCAAGGCGGGACTGGACTTGAGCGTGAAGGCCGACCCGTGGAAGTGGATGACGGCGACGCTTGGCACGAACACCTACTACCTCCGTTCGGTGGGCAACATCGGGGAATGGGACATCTCGAACAGCGGGTGGGTCAACAACAGCAATCTCCGCCTCGATTTCCGCCCGATCAAGGGGATGAACATCAACCTGCAGTATTTCCTCAACACGCCGCAGTACTACCCGCAGTTCACCACGCGCCTCTCGCACTACATGAACATCGGCATCAGCCAAAAGTTCCTGAAGGGCGCGCTCACAGTCTCCGCGCAGCTCACGGATGTCTTCAACACCCGCAAATGGGAGATCTTCTCCGACAACCAGTACTATCGGTTAGACAATATGTTGCACGGCAAGAGCCGGATGTTCTGGTTGGGCGTCAGCTATAACTTCAACGCCTACAAGAAGGCCGGTGCGGGAAAGACGGAAGGGGAGGATAGGAGCAAGATTCGGACGGGGGTGTGA
>CAJODA010000071.1 GCA_905233745.1 uncultured Bacteroidales bacterium | reverse complement strand
GAGTTCAATGAGGCAGGACTTTACCCGAATGTCATGATCAACACGACAGCCTGTCGTCAGGACAACTTTACGGAAACACTCATACTCGACCAGATTTTCTGCATTGACAGAACCCATCCGGTCAGGGCCGCCATGAGCGCATACCGGGGATACAAGGATCCGTGGTATGACATTCCCGGTGCTCTGCTCAGCACCACCCGTTACGAGCCAGACTTACAGTACTTGCCCTACCCCCGATACTGGCACGGCAACACGTTCCTGTTCCGCATACTCTTTTCCTTTATGGACTATCACAACATACAATGGATGATGTTCGCCATCAGTATCTTGTTGATTATATTGTTCGTTTGTGCCTACTATCCGCGAGCGGGCATTTGGAAAACGATGGCATTCATCCTCAGCTGGGTGTTGATATATGGATTCGTCATGCCCTTATCCATTCAATTCTTCCCCTCGCTGGCCATTGCTTTGATTGCCTCCATCCTGATTGTCCAGCATCAGGAATCCCCTGAGTACATCGCCTTTTTATTCTTTGTAACCGCCTGCCTCACCAACTATTTCGATCTCTTCACCATCCCATTGCTCACCTTCGGATGGCCGCTCATCGCCTGGCTTTCTATCCAGGAGAGCCGAAAAATCCGATTCAAAGAGACCTCCTGGCAAATTTCCAAGTGGGGCATGCTCTGGGTGGCTGGATACGGCCTGACCTTCATATCCAAATGGCTGGTAGCCAGCATTGTCCTAAAGAAAAACATTCTTAAGGACGGTTTCGGGCAATCTTTCTACCGCATGAACAATGAAGGATTCAGCCGATGGGACTCCCTGGTTCAAAACGTTAGCTTGGTTCCATGGGTTTGGGTGCTAGTCTTTTTCGTCTTATTCTTGATAATCAGCATACTGCATTTCCAGGCAAAGGGAGGTTTGAAAGCGGTTTACTTCCTGCTTATCGCACTCCTGCCCTACCTATGGTATCTAACCGTCTCAAACCACTGCTACCTGCACTTCTGGTTCACCTACCGGTTACAAGCCATCACCATTTGTGCCCTGTTTATGGCCCTGCTCAGTTTCTGTTCCGCCCCCGGCAGAAACCGGCGGCTATGGAGATAGCCAAAAAAATGTACTTTTGCAGGCTGTTATGACTATTGAAGAACTTCAATCGCAGTTCTGCCCTGCTGAAGCTGCGCAAATACGGAGAATACTGCAAAACACACAACGTGATCAGACTGTAAAACTGAACGGTCTGGCAGGCTCTTCATACCCGTTGCTGGCCTCAACACTTGCCGGCGAAGCTCCTGCAAACCAGCTTTTCGTGTTCAATTCCCGCGAAAGAGCAGCCTACTTCTACAATGATCTGGAGAAGCTGCTCAACGACCGGAACATGCCCCTGCCCAACAAAAAGGTACATTATCTCCCCTCTTCCTTCAAGCGGGCACACACCGCCGACGAAATCGACAACTCCAACGTCAAGCTTCGCTCCGAGATTGTCAACAAGATTGCCAACCACCCGGAAGGCAACTACCTCGTCGTCACCTATCCGGAAGCGCTGGCCGAAAAGGTGGTCACCCAGAAGTTCCTCAGCAACAACTCTTTCACCATACTGCAAGGCAGCGAAATCCCTACGGATATCTTCCTTCAATTCTTGTACGAGTTCGAATACCTGCAGGAAGACTTTGTCTTCGAGCCCGGACAATTCGCATGGCGCGGCAGCATTTTCGACATCTTCTCTTTCTCGGAAGAATATCCTTACCGTATAGAACTGGACGGCGACACCATCGAGTCCATACGCTTCTTCAATCCCGAGACCCAGCTTTCCATAAGGGAAGAGCAGGAAATCCGCATCATGCCGAAGATTGTCACCCTCGACAAAGAAGAAGAACGCATCCCCCTCTTGGATTTTCTTCCCCAGGACACTATACTATGGTTGGACAACCCCTCCGACATAGGAACCCAGATCGGTCAACTCTACAAAACCGTCAACGAGGAATTTGAACAGCGTTCAGACGGGGAAAAACCTTCAGCTGACGATCTCTTTATCCGCAAACGCGACTTTGACACTGCTTCAAAAGAACATCTCCGCATACTCATCAACACTAAGGGAGAGACTGATGGCCCTGCCATTGAATTCGGCCTGAAACCGCAGAACAACTTCGGACGCAGCTTCGACTACTTGTTCCTGGAGTGGGTTGACAACCTGGAACATGGCATCCGCAGTGTATTCCTGGCCGAAAACCAGTCACAGCTCGACCGCCTCTACAAGATCATGCTGGACCTGCTGGACAAGTACAACAAGCACAATGCAACCGGCTACAAGATAGAGAAGTTGTATTATCCAGTGCGTTACATTTTGCACGAGGGATTCCGAGATGAAAAGAGAAAGATAGCGGTTTACACAGACCACCAGTTCCTGGAGAAGCATGAGCGGGTGGTCATCCGCGACCGGTACAAGAAGAGCGAAGCCTTCACGCTTCGCGAAATATACGATCTCCAGCCTGGCGATTACGTGGTTCACATCGACTACGGCATCGGCATTTACCAGGGGTTGGAGAAGACCGAGATGAACGGTCGGGAGCAGGAGGTCATCAAGCTCACATACAAAGACGGTGACATTCTATACGTCAGCGTACACTCGCTGCACAAGATTGCCAAATATGTGGGCAAGGACGGCACCGCCCCCACCCTGCACCGCATCGGGTCGGGCACATGGGACAAGCTCAAAGAGCGCACCAAGAAGCGCATCAAGGAGCTGGCCATCGACCTCATCAAGCTGTACGCCCAGCGCAAGGCCCGCAAGGGATTTGCCTACTCGGCCGACAACTACATGCAGACCGAGTTGGAGGCCTCCTTCATCTACGAAGACACACCCGACCAGATCAAGACACTGGCAGAGGTAAAGACCGACATGGAGAGCGAACATCCCATGGACCGGCTCATCTGCGGCGACGTGGGGTTCGGCAAGACGGAAATCGCCATACGCGCGGCGTTCAAGGCCGTGTGTGACAGCAAGCAGGTGGCCGTGCTCGTGCCTACCACCGTGCTGGCGTTGCAGCACTACACCACCTTCACCGACCGCCTTTGCGACATGCCCTGCAAGGTGGAATACATCAACCGGTTCAAGACCAACAAGCAGATCAAGGAGACGCTGCAACGATTGAAAGAGGGCAAGGTGGACATTCTTATCGGCACGCACCGGCTGCTCAGCAAGGATGTAGTCTTCAAGGATTTGGGATTGCTCATCATCGATGAGGAGCAGAAATTCGGCGTAGCGGCCAAGGAGAAGCTGCGCGAATTGCGCGTGAGTGTGGATACGCTGACCATGTCGGCCACCCCGATCCCGCGCACACTCCAGTTCTCGCTGATGGGCGCACGTGACATCTCCGTCATCACCACGCCCCCGCCCAACCGCCAGCCCATCCAGACCGAAGTGCACGTGTTTGACGAAGAGCTGCTGCGCGAGGCCATCCAATTCGAACTCAACCGCCGCGGACAGGTGTTCGTGGTGCACAACAAGATCCAAAACATCAAAGAACTGGCCGGCTTAATCCAACGACTGGTACCCAGCGCACGCGTGGCCATCGGCCACGGACAGATGGAGGGCGAGCAACTGGAACGCATCATGACCGACTTCATCAACCAGCAATATGACGTGCTCGTGTCCACCACCATCGTGGAGTCGGGGCTGGACATCGTGAACGCCAACACCATGATCATCAACGATGCGCAGAACTTCGCGCTGAACGTGCTGCACCAGCTGCGCGGGCGCGTGGGACGCAACAACCAGAAAGCCTTCTGCTACCTCTTCACCAAACCCTACGAGGTACTCAACGAGCAAGCCCGCAAACGACTGCAAGCCATCGAGGACTTCTCCGACATCGGCAGCGGCATCCAGATCGCCCTGCGCGACCTCGACATCCGCGGGGCCGGCAACATCCTCGGCGCCGACCAGAGCGGCTTCATCAACGACATCGGCTACGAGATGTACCAGAAAATACTCTCCGAAGCCATCATGGAGATGAAAGAAGGCAGCGACACCGAGGTGGAGATGGCCGACAACTCCGGCATCCTCGCCCGCGAGTGCATTATCGAAACCGACATAGAGGCGCTCTTCCCCTCCGACTACGTGAGCAATGTGAGCGAGCGCATGAGTCTGTACAAAGAACTCGAAGGCATCAAAGATTTGGAGAAACTGGAAATCTTCCGCAAGAAACTCCTGGACATTTTCGGCCCCCTGCCCAAGCAAACCGAAGAACTGATGCAAACCATCCCGCTGAAACTCATGGCCGGCAGGTTGCATTTCGAGAAGATCATCCTCAAAAAAAGCACCCTGACAGGCTATTTCACCGGCAACTCCTCCTCCAAATACTACCAATCAGAAACATTCGGGAAAGTACTGGGATTCCTCCAAGCCAACCACCCTCTTATCCAATTGAAAGAACGACAAGGCAAACTGCTGTTCATCATCCACAAGGCACCCACCATCAAATCCGCCCTGCATTGGCTGGAGAAGATGGAACGGTATGTGAATGGGTGAAAATGGTGCAAAGGGGACATGGGAGGAATGAGGTACATGGGGGACATGGGGTGAATGAGGTACAAGGGGTGAATGAGGTGAATGGGTAGAGACGCATGGCCATGCGTCTCGGATAATGAAACAACGCACAACGTAGAGACGTGCCATGGCGCGTCTCATGAAAAGGAAAATGACCATATCACAGGCAACACGGGATTATATCCGCAATCATCAGAACGATGATGTCCGGGAATTGGCGCTGAAAGGATGCCGGAATCCGGATGTGGATTTCCCCTTTGCGCTGCAGCAGATTCAGGGGCGGCAGAAGGCCAAGGACAAGTTGCCGCAGCTGTACGCGAACCCCGACATTCTGTTTCCGCCAACCGTTTCCATGGAGCAGTGTTCCTCGGAGGCCACCGCCCGGTACAAAGCCTCGCTTGTGGGCGGAGGCACCTTTGCCGATCTGAGCGGCGGCTTCGGCGTGGACACCATGGCACTGGCAAAAGTCTTTGACCAGGGCTACTATGTGGAACCGTCAGCCGAGCTTTGCGCACTTTTCGGGCACAACGCTCAAGCACTGGACATTCGCAATGTCCAAATCCGACAGGGGTGCATGGAAGAAATCCTCCCCACCCTGCCCGACACGGACTTACTCTACCTTGACCCCTCGCGAAGGGACGGGCACGGGCAGCGGGTGGTCGCACTGACCGACTGCACACCCAGCGTGCCGATGCTCAAGGATGCGCTGCTGACAAAAGCCCGAAAGGGAGTTTTGGTGAAGTTATCGCCGATGTTGGACCTGAAATCCGCATTACAGCAATTGCCGGAGACGCAGGAGATACACGTGCTCGCGGTGCACGGCGAGTGCAAGGAGGTCCTGTTCCTGCTCGGCCATGACAAGGCAGAGGACATGGAATACCATGCTGTAAACATACAAAGTGACAACGTGCTGGATTTCCATTTCAGCAGTCGTGAGGAAACGGAGGCGAAGCCCGTGTTGGCCGACAGTGTAGGCAAGTACCTCCTGGAGCCCAACGCCGCAGTGATGAAAGCCGGCGCATTCAAGTGCGTGGCCACGCGCTACGGGCTGCATAAATTGCACGCGCACTCGCACCTGTACACGTGCGACGAGCAGGTGCCGGATTTCCCCGGACGGGTGTTCACCGTTGAAAAAGTCGTCCCGTTCAGCAAAAAAGAGATCAAGCGTCAATTGGCGGACATGGACAAGGCCAACGTGGCAGTCCGGAACTTCCCCTGGAACGCTGAAGAGTTGCGCAAGCAACTCAGGCTGGGCGACGGAGGCGACGTGTACCTCTTCGGCACCACGCTGCGCGACGGAGGGAAGGTGCTGGTGGTGACGCGGAAATAATTTTTCACGGATTCCCGTTCACTGCCATCACGATCATAACAGTGGACAGTCCAGGGCATGGCTGTGGGAACAAAAGTGGTAGCCGCCTTTTTTCTTGCTGCCGGAGTACTCGACAAGACCTCTCTTTTTGAGGTCCGACAGGCAGCGTTCAATTGTGGTCTGCGAATAGGACGTGTGAGACATAAGTTCTGTGGACCGGCAACCGGGATGCTCCTTGATGTAGTTGAGCACGGCGTCCAGCTTCTCCTTCGGCGGAACAGACGGGCTTCTTCTCTCCCATACTTCTTTGTTATCCGGCCGTGCGCTATCCGTATCTTCCATATCCGCACGTAAGTGTTTGTAAATGACGGCTGCAATTTGCGGGTTTCTTTGGGTGTCCAATTTGAATGTGAGGGGCATTTCCGTCCAGGGCACAGGTTTCATGACCACAGTCTCCCCGTCGCACGAGGCTATACGGCGGAATGGGACAATGAGGGATGGGGATATGCGGACAAACTCCTTGTTTCCAAAAAGCTGAATCAAATACTTGATGGTGCAATAGCGAGTGTATTTGGCACCGTCCACAGTATATACCTCTGTCTCATTCCCATACTTTTTGCAATAAAAGATATCGTCAATGGATATGTGCTTGCAATTGTTATCCCCGTCACATACATCAATCATTCTGGCGTATTGGTAAACTTTCTGCAGCTCCTTTACCAAAAACTGATGTAGCTGTTTCCACTCTCTCAACATAAAGGGGAAGAAATTGAAAATGAGATTACGACCAAAAATGAATACCAAGTGTTTAGAGAAATAGCCGAAGAATCCACATTCATTGATTATCAATGCATTACTCTTTACAATATAAGAGTAGCCAATGAGCAGTTCAACACCTCCTGTCACAAGACAGGCCATGACGACCGAAAGCCAATATAGAAAAGTATGACTTCGATACAGTTTCGGGTACAAGACAAAATAATTGGCGTACAACGTGATCAGCAGTAACAGGCCTGAAAGGAACTCCTTGGCCGTGCTGCCTAAATACGGACGAAAGAAGGTATTGTAGGAAAAGAACCATAGCAAAATGGCGCAAAACAGGATGTTCACCAAAATGATGACAATTGTGTTCTGGTGTTTCATAACATTTGATTTTATTTATCGGCAAAAATATTCATTTTATCCTTCTGTTGTTTTTCAAAGCATCAATTTAATCCCCCAAAACGCCAATTTCGGCAATCAAATTGATGTAAACATCTATAATATTGAATATTAAGCACCCCAACACTCCATAGATTTCTTTTCCCTTCGCATACGGTCATATTTTTGGCGTGAAGGAACATATTGTAAATGTGGAGGATAAAATTATTTGGAGACTGGATTTACATTTGCAAAATAATTTTACATGCAAAAAACAGCCTAAAAGAATAAACGCATCTTATGAAACGAAAAAAATATTTGATAATCATTATGATTATTGGGATTGCTGCAACAGCCCAGTCCCAAATCCAGCATCCCACCGCGTGGTTGCGCGCCGACAGCGCAATGCTGAATGCAGCCTATTGGACTGATGTGTCCGGCAACGGGCTGGACGCCACGCCGTCTGCGGGCTCCATGCCCGCTGCGTTCTCCCGCATGAACTTCAACAAGTGCTTCGAGGTTGGCGGGACGGAGACCTTCACCCTGCCGTTGGGTATCAACGACTCCCGGCAGTCGGACGTGATCGTGGTGTATGAGACCTACGACACCACTTACGAGAACGCCTTGTGGCAGGTGCAGCTGGACACCGCCAAGCGCATCGGGCAGACCACCCGGCGCATCCTGAACGACAACGGGCAGATCACCTACGACACGGCCAACCGTCTGAAACCCGTCATCAACTACCTCGCACAGTCGTGGCGCACGCCTGAAATCTGCGCCCCCACGCTGACCCTCTGCGCGGCGGACTCCCTGCCGCTGTACGGGCGCATCGCCGAAGCCCTGTACTTCGACCGCCGGATCGGCGACACCGCCGTCATCCAGTGGATCAGCTACCTGGCCGTGAAATACGGCGTGACCCTTGCGCAGACCGACTATCTGGACAGCCGCCGCAACGTGATATGGGACTACACCAACCATCCCGACTACAGCGCCTCCATCGCGGGTGTGGGCAGGGACGATTCTTTGGATTTGAATCAAAAACAGACCTGTTTTGCCGACAATCGGATGATTATCGGGATTGTAGAGACGCAAAATATTGCGTCTCTACAGACGGGAAATAACGAAGACAACCCCGCATACATCGCCGACGGGGATTTCATCATTTTCGGTATGGACGGTGCCCTGCCCGCCGTTTCCGAAATCTACACACAGAGCGGCGAGACCTACGAGGTCGTCGGGCGCAGCATGGCGCAGGTGACGGGCAATGCACACACCTACGGCACGTTGATCCTGTTGGACACGGCCGTTGTAGAGACGTGCCATGGCGCGTCTCTACAAGAAGGTCCTGTCCTCCTGATCGACCGCAGCGGCACGGGCGATTTCCCCACAGGGGAAACCGAACAGGTGCAGGCCTCGGGCACGGACAGCCTGGGACACTATATATATAATGGCATCCATTGGGACACCGACCGGAACGGACGCGATTTCTTCTGTTTCGCCTTGACGATGCCCGACACCACAGACACCCCCAAGGCGCTGGCGGTGGACGGTGGCAACAATGGTACAGCACAGGACAATATGGCAAACGACGGCCGTAGAGACGCAAAATCTTGTGTCCCCACAGACCCTGACAACAGAACGGACAACGAAAAATCCCCGTTCCCCATCACCCATTACAGATTATCCCCCAACCCCAACCACGGGCGCTTCGTGGTGGAGGTGGAATATCCCGAGGTGCAGGACGTGACCGTCACGGTTTACGACTCTGACGGGCGGCTCCTGCTCACCCTGAGCGGCAAGGGACAACACACCTACCGCTTCGAGAACTCAGTACCTACCGCAGGGCATTACCTTATCGACATCTCCTCGCCTTCTGAGCACAAGACCCTCAAGATGCTAGTCAATTAACTAAACACTTTCCTTGAGCAGCCTCGAAGAGGCAAGACGCACGAAGTGCAAGTAACCCCGCACAAGCGACAGCGCAGTGTGGGGGTGAAGACCGAAAGCCTCGAAGAGGCAAGACGCACGAAGTGCAAGTAACCCCGCACAAGCGACAGCGCAGTGTGGGGGTGAAAAGAAATATAAATATAAACATAAACCCAAGAATATGAAACAATCCCTACTCACCATAATCGCAGTGCTGGTCACCATCACCCTCGCCATGTTCTCCATAGACACGGCAAGCAACCGGCACACATCCCGTTCCCACAGGGCATACAGCTACACTCCTGCCCCGGGCACTTGGAGCGGTATCGGGGACGAAACATCGTCCGTGCTGCAGGAAGACAGCAAGGGCGTGTCCATTGCCCCTCTGACAGAGGCGACTGCAACGGCTGGCAGTCCCTCCGCATTGCCTGAAGCAGGCTCCCCGTTGGTCATGCCGCCCGTCATGCTGGCAAGGAGCGCCATGACGGAGCTCACCCCTGTGCAGCTTCCGCCGCTGGACGCCGGCATGGTGAACGTGACCTCCAACCCGGAAAGGGAAATGGGGAATGAGGTCTCTGGCAGTGAGACCGCAGGACAAAAAACCGCAGGAGGTTATCGCATCCCGTCATGGCCCGTCTCCCATTGCCCGTTGCAGATTGCAGTTCCTTACGACCCGTCCCTGCTGCCGCAGGGCTTCACCGAGGACGACATACAGACGTACGTCTATGACAGGCAGCACGGGCGCTGGGTCGCCATACAGCGTGACTCCGTGAGCGAGGCGGAGCTGCTGGTATATTCACGGTTCATGGGAAGCGGCACAGACCGGCAGTCTGCCACCGGCCCGTTCCCCGTTACAAGCTTTCCATTACAAATCGGGAACGGCGACGGGGACTCCCCGCTGGACTTCATCAACGCGGTGCTGAAGACCCCGGAGATGCCGGAGACCTCGGCCTACACGCCCACGAGCATCAAGGAGCTGAAGGCCGCCGACCCGCTGGAGGGTCTGACGCTGGTGCAGCCGCCCACGGCCAACAACAGTGGCACGGCCAATTTGAGCTATCCGATAGTAATCCCCGCCGGGCGGCAGGGCATGCAGCCCAACCTGGCGCTGACCTACAGCAGCGGCGGCGGCAACGGCTGGCTCGGCGTGGGCTGGGATATCTCCATCCCCTCCATCACGGTGGAGACAAGATGGGGTGTGCCGAGATACGACCAGGATTTGGAGAGCGAGGTGTATGTGTATGAGGGCGAGCAGTTGGTGACCATGGACGCCGGCGGCCATTTCCGCGAGATGCCGCACCGCACCAACCAGTGGACCAGCAGGTCTGCGCTCGGCAGTGCGGAACGGTTCTACCCGCGCAAGAACGAGGCTTACGACAGCATCGTGCGCCATGGCAGCGGCCCCGACAACTACTGGTGGACGGTGACGCACAAGAACGG
>CAJODA010000070.1 GCA_905233745.1 uncultured Bacteroidales bacterium | reverse complement strand
GCAATAATAGCCTCGTCCAAAATCTTGACCTTGTGGTGGTTCTCATAGCGCTCTTTCAGACCACGAAGGATGGAAATGGCGGAATATTTGTCGGGTTCCTCTATCTTAACGGGCTGGAAACGGCGTTCCAAAGCTTTGTCTTTCTCAAAATACTTTTGATACTCATCGAGTGTAGTGGCTCCGATGGAGCGGAGCTCGCCACGGGCAAGTGCGGGTTTCAGGATATTGGCAGCATCCATAGCGCCCTCACCGGAGGCGC
Organism: uncultured Bacteroidales bacterium; assembly: GCA_905233745.1. Classification (GTDB taxonomy): domain Bacteria; phylum Bacteroidota; class Bacteroidia; order Bacteroidales; family WCHB1-69; genus F23-D06. The sequence continues at coordinate 10,330 of CAJODA010000070.1, read as the reverse complement.
CTGCCCCCACCAAAGTGTGTATTTCGTCAATGAAGAGGATAATTTCGCCATTTGACTGGATCACCTCGTTGACAACGCCTTTCAGACGTTCCTCAAACTCGCCTTTGTACTTGGCACCGGCAATCAGAGCACCCATGTCAAGTGAGAAAAGGCGCTTGGTCTTCAAATTCTCGGGGATGTCGCCGCTCACCAGCCGTTGGGCCAAGCCTTCCGCTATGGCCGTCTTACCCACACCGGCCTCGCCGATGAGGATGGGGTTGTTCTTGGTTCTCCTAGACAAAATTTGCAGCACGCGGCGAATCTCTTCATCACGGCCAATCACGGGGTCAAGTTTGCCCTGGCGGGCCATGTCATTCAAGTTTTTCGCGTACTTGTTCAGCGCATTGTACGTCTCTTCGTTGGAGGCGCTGGTATCCTTTGAGCCTTGGCGGAGTTCCGCAATAGCGCTCTTCAGTCCCTTTTCAGTCATGCCTGCATCCTTCAGAATCTGTGAGCAACGATCGTTGGCCATGAAAATACCATAGAGCAGATGCTCCAGAGAGACAAACTCATCACCAGAGTCCTGACAGAAGATGATGGCCTTCTGCATTGCCGTCTGGGCACTACCGGCGAGATAGAAGTCACCGCCAGTGACCTTGGGCAAATGTCCGATCTCGCGATCCACCACCGTAGCAATGGTTTTAGGGTTACAATCCTGCTTTTTCAGCAGGAAGGGAATTACATTATCGTCCACTTCCAACATGGACTTCAACAAATGGAGGGACTCAATCTGCTGGTTCTGGTTGCGCATGGCAATCATCTGAGCATTTGAAATCACCTCTTGGGTTTTGATAGTTAAATTATTCGGGTTCATAGGTATTTTTCCTTTCTTTTAAGACATCGCTATTCATCAATTATTTTGCCAAAATGGAAGAACTGACATAATGGCAGTAGAAGGGTGAAGGTGTTGAAGTTGGTAAGAGGGGGAAAAGAGGTGGTGTATTTTTTTGTATTTTTGCGCTATGAATATTTGCAACACCAACATGGCTTGCCACAGGCGCAGAACATTGGCGTTATTCTTCATTATCATACTGATTTTCAATATGATCGAATTATCATTCGCTCAAGAGGGGGAGAAGAATAGGCCTACTGTTGACTCTGTCATGGCACTCTCACCGCCATACATGCCTGTGTATTATGCCGATTTCCCCACAGTGAAATACAATCCGTTGCAATATCAACATATTGACACCACCATCTTCCACACCTCCAACTATTCGCCGTTTTACAAACCGCAAAACATATACCAGACGATAGGCATCAACGGCCAGGCGCACAAAACCGTGGTTTTCGATTACAATCGGGAGATGGGATTCAACATGATCACCCTGCCTTTTAATCTGTTTTTCAAGAATCAGCAAGATTTGCGTCGATATGATGTGGAAAGCTCATACACAAACATTTCCTACACATACGGTATCACCAGTGAACATGCCATATTTGCCACGCACGCCCAAAAGATTAAAAATTTTGAGTTTGCTTTAGACCTGACGGGATTGGCGAACAAGGGTTACTTCCTTCACCAACAAACCAATTTGCTGAACTTGGATGCGCAGTTCCACTATCACACCAAAAACAACATTTATGGAATATCGGTGTCATACATTCTGAACCATGCCAAATTTGCTGAAAACGGAGGGTTAAGCGACTTTCACAGTTTTGCGGACCGTAACGCCAGAGACACCAACATCACCAATGTGCTCAGCAGTTTCGAGGTTATGTTCAGCAATGCCACCACACTCATCAACACGCACGACGCGCTGATACAGCAGTATGTCAACATACGGGATGGCAAGGGGCGCTATTACGGCACATTCACCCACTCACTCCAGTTCAAGCGGATGAACAACAATTTTACGGATTTCAATCTCAACAATGACTTCTACCGAAACCGTTATTATGTCAGCACTGACACCACCAAAGACTCCATCACCTTCTATAGTTTTGTAAACACGCTGCAGTGGTCAAACTTCGAGCCCGGAGCACGCCAAAGCGAGAACCCATACTTCATCCGCTTTGCAGGAGGAATCCAGCACGAATTCGTGCACGCCCGCATGCCAAGGTATCATGGCAACAGCCTTACCTTGTTCGCCCGCACTTCCATCCGTCTTTTCAAGGTTTGGGACATATACGGCAATATATCCTATTCCTTCTTGGGCTATATCCATAATGACGCCCACGCGGGCGGTGCCGCCACTTTCGCACTGAATCGGAAACGCCGGCATTATATTGGTTTTGAAGCCGATTTTTACCACAACTCCCCCGACTTCATCCTCTCCCACTATGTGGGCAACAACAATGCCTGGACAAAAATCTGGAAGAAGCAAAATGTATTGAGATTGGGGGCCTACCACACGATATACGATTATAAGGTGGGATTCAACTATTTCATGCTGAACAGATACGTTTTCTTGAACAAGTATTATGAGCCGGAGCTATCCGAGAAAGACATCAGCGTATTGCAATTTAATGTGTTTGCCCCAGTGCGAATCAAGCACTTTTTCATGGATGTCAATCTTTCCGTGCAGCACTCCACCAAGTCCGGCATTGCAGTGCCGCTCTTTGCAGGAAGGCTTTACGCCGCATACCAGTTCAAGATTTTCAGAAACAGATTGCACATCCTCATCGGCGGCGACCTCATGTATAACACGATGTACTACGCCGATGCATACAACCCCATAATGCACCAGTTCTATCGCCAGGACAACGAGCAAGTCGGGAACTACCTCTACTTTGACATGAATCTTACCATGCGCGTTGAGCGCATCGCCTTCTATGTGCGTGGCGGAAACTTGCTGTCCGGCGTATTCAGCTACAAATACTTCACCACGCCCTTCTATCCGATGCAAGGCCGAAACGTAGAACTTGGCATTACATGGAAATTCTATGATTAATTGAAAATTTGGTGAAAGGGGTGAATGAGGTACATGGGGTACATGGGGTGAATGGGGTACATGGGGTGAAAGGTGGTTGATAAAAGAAAAAACAATATATCAGACAATGACATACAGAATAGAAAAGGACACCCTGGGTGAGATGAGGGTGGAAAGTGACAAGCTTTGGGGGGCGCAGACACAACGCGCCATGGAAAACTTCGTCATCGGCAAGAAACGCATGCCCATTGAAATCATCTATGGCATTGCCACGGCCAAGAAGGCGGCGGCGTGTGCCAACTGCGACCTGGGAGTACTGCCGGAAGACAAGCGCAACCTCATCGTACAGGCCTGTGACGAGATACTAGCCGGAAAATGGGACGAGCAGTTCCCCTTGCGCATCTGGCAAACCGGTTCGGGCACACAGACCAACATGAACGTCAATGAGGTGATAGCACACCTCGGACAATTGATGAACGGGGGCCGACTGGATGATGTGCCATTATATCTTTCACCCAATGACGATGTAAACAAGTCACAGTCAACCAACGACATTTTCCCCACAGGCATGCGTATTGCTGCTGCCAGGATGCTGTTGGAACACACCATTCCGGCTATTGAAAGATTGATGGCCACATACCGGATAAAGATTGAGGAGTTTTCCGGAATCAAGAAAATCGGGCGCACGCACCTCATGGATGCGACCCCGCTGACACTAGGACAAGAACTTTCGGGACACCTCTCCCAACTTGAACATGGTCTTGAGGCCATCCAAGTGAGTCTCACGCATCTTATGGAGCTGCCTATCGGCGGCACAGCTGTGGGAAACGGCATCAACACACCGGAGGGCTACGACAAGCTGGCGTTACAATATATTAATAAGTACACAGGGTTGACGTTCACCAACACGCCGAACAAGTTCGAGGCCATGGCCACGCACGATTCCCTGGCGGAGATGTCAGGAAGCCTGAAGCGTCTGGCTGTTTCATTGATGAAGATCGCCAACGACTTCCGGTTGTTGAACTCTGGGCCTCGCTGCGGTCTGGGCGAGGTGATACTGCCAGCCAATGAGCCCGGATCCTCCATCATGCCAGGGAAGGTGAATCCTACCCAATGTGAAGCATTATCGCAAGTCTGCTGCCAGGTGATTGGAAACGATGTGGCCATCACAACCGGTGCTATGCAGGGGCACCTGCAACTCAATGTGTTCATGCCGCTCATCGGGCGAAACCTGCTGCAATCGTCGCGACTGCTGGCCGATGTCATCAACTCCTTCAACGACCACTGTCTGACAGGCGTACAGGCAAACCGGGAACGCATCGCCATGCATTTGAACAACTCTCTGATGTTGGTCACCAAGCTCAGTCCTCACATCGGCTACTACAATGCTGCCAAGATTGCGCAGCACGCCCTGAAAGAGGGACTTACCTTGAAAGAGGCCGCCCTCGCGCTGAGACTGGTTAACGAGCAGGATTTCGACAACTGGATGCAACTTTAGAGGTTCAAGGTTCAAAGTTTAAAGTTTAAAGTTTAATCCTTCACCCCATTCACCCCATTCACCTCATTTACCCCTTTTACCAACTTCACCCCATTCACCCCTTTTCCCCATTCATCATGATTATCATTCTTATCGCATCTTTAGCACCTGTCATCATTTTGATGACTTACATTTACAAAAAGGATCGCTTCCAAAAGGAACCTTTCCCGCTGTTGATGAAGGCATTTCTAGGTGGTATCTTAGCTGCCGCACTGGACGTTTTGTTAATCAAATTTCTTCATCTGGAGCAACTCGGCAATTTCTCCAATCCGCTGCCCAGCGCTCTTTATCAAGCCTTCTGCCTTGCGGCCATGCCGGAAGAGTTGAGCAAACTGGTGTTTCTATACCTCTTCATTTGGAAAAGCCAGTATTTTGACGAGTACTATGACGGCATCGAATACGCCGCCTTTGTAGGACTTGGATTCGCCGGGTTAGAGAACATCCTTTATGTGGCGCAAGGAGGCATGGGGGTAGCAGTAAGTCGCGCACTGTTCGCCGTGCCTGCCCACTTCTTCTTTGCTATCATTATGGGTTACTTCTTCGCCTTTGCCAAATTCAGGCCATGGAAAAAAAGTTACTATCTCGTCCTCGCCTTCATCTGTCCAGCCATTTTGCACGGCATATACGACTTTGTGCTAATGTACGCCGGTTTGATTCAGAGTACTGACACGGTCACCGCCGGATTGCTCAGTTTACTCTTCTATGCATTCTTTATTTTCATTTGGAAACTAGCCAAACACAGAATTGAGCACATGGTCGGGAAATAACTCGTCATTTTTTTATTTTTGCACCCCAATAAAAACAGATACAATGAACGAAATTCTATCTTTAGACAACATCGAAAAACTATTCCCCTCAGATTTTACCGAAGAGCAAAAAGCCAAAGCAAAGACTTTGTTCTACAAGAAGATGTCCATTGCAGCACACCAATATTATAGTGGTAAGATGCAGACACTGCCAAAGGCACCCATTTACGGGTTCAACTGGTTCAACGTGTGGTACACTCCTGGCGTCTCCGCTGTATCCACCACCATCCGTGATGACAACGACCGTTCCTTTTATCTCAGCAACCGTTCGAATCTTGTTGCAGTGGTGAGTGACAGCACGCGCGTGCTGGGTGACGGCGACTGCACCCCTCCGGGCGGACTGGGCGTGATGGAAGGCAAGGCCATGCTGATGAAGTACTTGGGAGGTGTTGACTCAGTACCACTCTGCATTGACAGCCGTGACGAAAACGGCGAACATCAGGCTGACAAGCTGATAGAATTCGTAAAGATGGTACAACACAGTTTCGGTGCCATTAATCTGGAAGACATCTCCCAACCCAACTGCTATCGCGTTTTGGACACGCTACGCGAAGAGTGCGTGATTCCGGTATGGCATGACGATGCACAAGGTACAGCCTGTGTCACCCTGGCCGGACTTATCAACGCGCTGAAGATTGTGGGCAAGAAGATGGAAGACATCAAAGTGGTCCTCTACGGTGCCGGTGCTGCCAACACCACCATTGCACGACTCATGATCACCGACGGTGTGAAAGCCGGGAACCTCATCATCTTTGACACCAAAGGCACCCTGCATCGCAACCGCACACAATATCGCGACGACAAGCGTTTCTATCGCAAGTGGGAATTATGCGAAACCACCAACCCAAACTGCATTGAGACCCACGAGGAAGCCTTCAAGGACGCAGACGTGCTCATTGCCTTGTCGAAACCAGGGCCTGACACCATTAAACCGGAATGGATATCCCTGATGGCTGACAAAGCCATTGTCTTCGTATGCGCCAATCCCGTACCTGAGATTTACCCTTACAAAGCCAAGGAAGCCGGTGCCTACATTGTGGCTACCGGTCGTGGCGACTTCCCGAATCAAGTGAACAACTCGGTGTGTTTCCCGGCCATCTTGAAGGGCACATTGTTGGTGTCAGCCAGCAAAATCACCGACAGCATGGCCATCCGTGCCGCACACTCCATAGCACAATACGCTGAGAAACAGGGCATCACAGCCGAGCGCATCATGCCGACCATGATGGACAGCGACCTCTTCCCCACTGTAGCGGCCGACGTGGCCATGCAAGCCATTGAGGACAAGGTGGCCCGCAAGCAACGCACCTGGCAAGAAGTCTATGACATCGCCAAGCACGACATTGACGAGACCCATGCTATCGTTCAGCAGTTTGAGGAATCCGGCATTATCCGGGAGTTTCCTGAAGCGGAAATCCGCGAAATCGTTCGTCAGGTCTGTCAAGAATTATGAAAAAAAGAATCATCATATCGCTGTTCTTCGTCGTTGGCATCACCTCCATCCTGCTTCTGCTCTCCATCTTCAAACTCTATACGGAAGCGGAGAAGGTGCAGCGAAGCATCTTTGTTAACGAGGTAATCACCGCCGGTGACGCCATCGTGGAAAAAATTGATGCCCTCATCAAAAACGACACCGCGGCACTGTACGCATCAGACAGCACAAACAGTTTGCTGCCTGACACCACAGCCGTCGTTTCCGTTCAACGCGCCAGACGGTTTTTGCTGGACTCAGTCACCTTCGACCCTATCGGCATCATCCAGACCGTCATTTTTGTTAAAGAGAACAACTCGCGAGTAGTGGAGAATGACACCTCCTATTTCAGCGATGCCTATCGGAAGATGTTCCCTTTGAACAATGACCCATGGTCGCCAAAAAACAGCAATGTAACCAATATGGTATCATCCGTGGATGCCAATCTGGTACAACTGGACAGCAGCACCATACAGTTGCTCAGTCCAAGCTTTCTACACAAGCTCATCAAGTCTTGTCTGGCAGACGAGAACATCGATGCACGTTTCGATTTTGCACTCTATAACGCCTTTACCACCGATTTCGTGATCATGCCGCAATTCACCGACGAGGAAGCCATGCTGCAAAGCGAATACGTCTTCCGTCTTAAATACAACGAAAAGGTCACTTCGCCCAACTATATCATTCTGTATTTCCCCTCCGAGCGAGGCATTTTCCTGCAACGTATGAGCACCATCGTAAGCCTCATTCTCTGCTTTCTGATAGTCTGCTTCACTATATCTTTCGTTGCCCTTTACTCCCTGTACCGCCAAAAGAAAGTGTCTGAAGTGACGAATGAATTTGTCAACAACATGACACATGAGTTCAAAACGCCTATTTCCACCATCTCCCTAGCCTGCGAAGCTCTGTCAGACCCAACCCTCCATAACGACACCTCCATGAGGGAGGCTTACATCAGCATCATCCGTGATGAAAACGACCGGCTCAAGGACATGGTAAACAACATCCTGCAAATAGCTCAGCTGAAGAAAGGACAAGTGAAGATGGATGTGGAGCTCTTGGACATGCATGAACTTGTCCATAAGGTGACCGATAGTGTGGCTTTGCAGATCAGTTCCTCTAACGGAACGCTGAATCTGGCGCTCAACGCAGACAATTACAAATTGTTCGGCGACCGCCATCATTTGGAGAATGTACTTACCAACCTGGTGGAAAACGGCATTAAATATTCCACTGAAAAGCCTGAGATCCTGATCAACACTCAATCTGACAAGAAGAACTTCATGTTGTCTGTCTCCGACAAAGGCATTGGAATTCCCAAGAAAGCCATCGACAACATTTTCAATAACTTCTACCGTGTTCCAAGAGGAAACGTGCACAATGTAAAAGGATATGGCCTTGGATTAGGGTACGTCAAGAAAATCGTCTCCCTGCACCATGGCCATATAAAAGTCCAAAGCGAAGAGGGAAAAGGCAGCACTTTTGTAGTGTTCCTGCCCTTACCTCACTAACAGATGATCACATCACAAATTTGAACCCGATTCCGTGCACATTGATAATCTGGATGCTGGGTTCGCTTTTAAAGTACTTGCGCAACTTTGTAATATACACATCCATATTACGAGCGTTGTAATAGCTGTCATCACCCCATATCTTCTTCAGGGCGTAACCGCGCTCGAGCACATCGTTCTTCTTATCCAACAGCATCTGAAGCAACTCCACCTCCCGTGTGGTGATTTTCTTCTCCTCTCCCTGAATGGTGAGAGTCTGCCGTTTTTTGTCGAAAACAATGCTGCCCAACTGGACGAGTCCGTCCTCCGGCTCCTGCTGGGTAGTGCGACGTAGCAGCGCCTGGATACGGGCCAACAACACATCGATGGAGAACGGTTTGGTGATGTAGTCATCACCACCGATGGAAAGACCCTTTATCATATCTTCCTGCAGATTCTTTGCAGTCAAGAAGATAATCGGAATCTTCTTATCCAGTTTACGAATTTCCTGTGCCAGGGTGAAACCATCTTTAAGAGGCATCATCACATCAATGATGCAAATATCATAATCACCTGTACAGAACATTTCATACGCAATCTCCCCATTTGTAGCATGGCTGATTACATATCCTTTTCCTGTGAGGTAGGTGGTGAGGACCTTGCCCAAATTGACATCGTCTTCGGCAAAAAGAATTTTTACGGGTTCCATAATGAATTACGATTAGCGATGAACGATTAGCGATTAGCAACAAATGATTATCAAAATTCGACAATCAATAATCGATAAACGCTAATCGTCCATAAATATTATCCTCTGAACGGAAAATCTTTGCCCGGGAAGATGGCCTGTGAGCCGAGCATCTCCTCGATGCGCATCAGCTGGTTGTATTTGCAGATGCGGTCAGTGCGGCTGGCAGAACCCGTCTTGATTTGGCCTGTACCCAAAGCCACAGCCAAGTCTGCAATCGTGGTATCTTCCGTCTCACCAGAGCGATGCGACATCACGGCAGTATAGCGGTTGCGCTGCGCCAAGGACACAGCTTCAATGGTCTCGGTAAGAGTTCCTATCTGGTTTACTTTCACCAAAATGGAATTAGCCACACCCTTCTCAAGGCCCATCGCCAAACGGTTTGCGTTGGTCACGAACAAATCGTCACCCACCAACTGGATTTTATGGCCGATGGTGTCGGTGAGCAGTTTCCAGCCATCCCAGTCATCCTCGGCCATACCATCTTCAATGGAGATGATAGGGTATTTGTCGGTCCAGTTCTTCCAGTAATTCACCATCTGTTCGGGTGTGAACTCCTCGTTGGTGGACCATTTCAGCTTATAGATGTTCTTTTCAGTATCGAAAAATTCGGATGCGGCAGGGTCCAGTGCGATGCAAACCTCGTCGTAGGGTTTGTAGCCTGCATTCTCAATAGCCTTCAGAATAACCTCGACTGCCTCCTCATTGGACTTGAGGTTGGGAGCAAAGCCGCCCTCGTCACCCACGTTGGTGGAGTAGCCCTTGCTTTTGAGCACTTTCTTGAGGTTATGGAAAATTTCAGAACCCATACGCACAGCCTCACGGAAAGTGGGAGCGCCGACAGGCATGATCATAAACTCCTGGAAATCGACACAGTTGTCGGCATGGGAGCCTCCGTTGAGGATATTCATCATAGGAACGGGCAGCACGTTGGCATTACAACCGCCCACATAGCGGTAGAGGTCCTGGCCGGTTTCCTGCGCGGCAGCCTTGGCGGCAGCAAGGGAAACGCCCAAAATAGCGTTGGCGCCCATCTTGCCCTTGTTCTCGGTACCGTCAATCTCAATCATGCGGGCATCGATTTCAGCCTGGTCGCTGACTTCCATCCCCTCGATCTGCTCAGCAAGCACATTGTTTACGTTCTGCACGGCCTTCATCACGCCCTTGCCCATGAAGCGGTCTTCCTGACCGTCTCTCAATTCCACAGCCTCATGCACACCAGTGGAAGCGCCGGAGGGGACTGCGGCACGACCCATGGCACCTGCAGCGGTATATACATCAACTTCAACCGTGGGATTTCCACGGGAATCTAAAATCTCTCTTCCTAAAACTTTAATTATTTGACTCATAGAACTATAGGATTAAT
>CAJODA010000069.1 GCA_905233745.1 uncultured Bacteroidales bacterium | reverse complement strand
TGCCTTGAATTCCGGCGTGAATTTTCTCTTACTTTTCATACAGCAAATTTAATGTTTTTTTGGTTTAACTTGCTGTCCTAATTTTGGGGAGTATTATACATGGACGACGGGCAATTGGAACTGGACTTTTTGAATTAACATTTATTAAGAGACACTAGTGAGTTCCAATAATTTTTATACCTTAGCACCCTCTCTTTAACTCTTTCAGTTTACATAAGATATTTTTCATCAAAACCCTATTAATAAGTATTTTAAAATCATCATTCGAAATCCATTCCAATCGGCGGTTCCGACAACTCTACCTCATGACTATAACAATTGCTGCGCTCACTTGATGATTTCCCCAAATAAACTTTTTCCTATATGAAACTCAAAACAACCATTATTGCATCCATACTCCTGTTCCTCCTCATTTTAGGCGTTTTTGTATTGTTCAACAATAACAACCTCGCCATCAGGCGGATGTGCAAGTACGTGCAAAAACAGTATCCCGAAGCCACCTTGCAGGATATTTACAAAACCTGCTATCAGGACTGCTTCGGCTCTGCGCATCTCTCACGTGACACCGCAGCTGTCCGTCACTATCTCCATCAAGAGTTGGAGTCAGTTCAGAACGAAGACCTGAGTGCTATACCCAAACATGAACCCACAGGATACCGGCACCGCTTCACACGCATCAATTTATCTTGTGTGATTGATGAAGAACTTACGGAAGAGGAACTGCTCAAGCTGTTTCTTGAAGCTGCCGCTCCCGGCAACGCTTTGGAACTGGATTGGGCAAAAGAATGGGGACGCATAGAGAAGATTGCCCTGAAAATCAATCCCGACTGGGCAGACCCTGACCTGCAAGCATATCTCCGCGAGTCCGCACGCACCAAACAGGCTGTCATGCACAGCGAGCCCTTCCGCCAAGCATACCATCCCCACTATCGGATTATCAAAATGCAGGCCTGGAAAACAACCTGTTCAACATCTTGAGCAACAGTCCCTGGAGCGAGCTGAACGAGAAGCGACAAAAACATGTACGAGCAAGCCCTTGCACTCCCTATCAGCACAAACTGAGCGAGGTTATTCTTCTGTAGATTTATGGGTATCCGAGTCCTGCTTATCCTCAACCTCTTCCTCTTCTGCAGGGCAATTTTCCCGAAGTGACGGCTCTTGAGGCCCTTCCACAGGATCCGGGATTACATTCGGTTCCAGTACAGGGCCGCCTGACGCAGTTCTCAAGCCAACATTACTTGGCTGGACAACAAAACGTTGGTAATATGACAACAAAAGGGTGGTCATCGGCAATGCTATAATCATACCCATAACTCCCAACAGTGACCCCCAGATGGAGAGTGAAAGCAGAATAATCGCAGAGTTAAGCCCGGTGACCTTGCCCATGATCTTGGGCGTAAGTACGGTATCCTGAATAGTTTGTACAACGGCAAACACAATCAATGCCATCAGCATAATCAACCAAAAATTCTCACCTGTCTCCGCAGACTTCACGATAGCCAGAAGAATGGTAGGGATAAAACCGAGAATCTGCATATAGGGTACCATATTGAGCAATCCGATAAACAGACCAAGTCCTACAGCCATCGGGAATCCAATAATCAGGAATCCTATGCTAAACAAAATCCCTACAAGTAGCGCAACCACCGCCTGACCACGGAAATACTTGTTCATGCCCGATTCTATATCATTCACCAACTGTACTGCAAATCCACGGTACTTCTCAGGCAGCAGATTTGGCCAGCCCTGGCTCATGTTTTCATACTCAAGCAGAATGAAAAGTATGTAGAGGGCTATCATCGTCAAGGAGAGAACACCTGACACCAAGCCTATGGAATGGGTGATGAAGCCCCAAAGCTTGGGTGCTGCGGCCTTCACCCCATCTATGAACCCTTGCTGGGTTACAAGCTCCTTCAATTTATCGGCATTTATATTCTTTTCGATAAAATCTTGGACCACATAGGGTAAATTACTCAAGACTTCACTATTTTGGGCATATGCCACCACCAAATCCTTCACTTTGGCAATTCCAACTATAAAAGGAGGCACAACAAGGTAAAACAGACCCACCAAGACCCCAGCCACCACAATCAAAGCGCTTATTATAGCTAATATCCGGTACTTGAAACGCATTTTATACTGGAAAAATTTGACCAAGGGGAAAATCAGATACGCAATAAGCCAAGCTACAAAAAACGGGGTCAAAACTCCGCTCAACCGCCTAAGCAGAAAGTACAATAGCACAACGATTACAATGCCTGTGATGCCGCGCACAAAAGTATCAAAAGTGATGGTTTTCTTTTCCATACGTTAAACAATATATAATGAAATTGCAAAAATACACTTTTTCATGGTCTCGTCAAGAGGCTTACTGCCACCATGTCCGGCATTGCTCTCAACACGAATCAGTTGGGGATGGTCACCGATTGTGATTATTTCGTATCTTTGCCGGCAAATTCAGATTAAACAATTTGTCAATGAGAAGGAAGCTGACACGTCTGTTTGTTGTAATCACAATGATTCTCTTGTGGACGAACTGTTCCACAAACCGTGTGGTCACAAGGGATGTGAAAACTGTCGCCGACCAGGTGTGGACCTACAGCCAGACCCATCCCGACGGTTTCACTTTGGAGCTGAGTACGATAACCGAGCCTCATGAGGGAATCTCCGTCGCCTACGCTGCCACGCAGGGTTGCCACTCACGCAACAAACTCAACCGTATTGTCCGGCATGCACTCTCGAACAGCGGTTATGTGGGAGGGTGGCTGGACACCACCGACAGCCTCTACTACTTCGATAGCTCGCGACTGTTCCCTGAAGACTCGCTGGATGCAGCCATCCGCTTCGGAATAGAAAACAAACAGAAAGCTATCTATATCATTTCCTCTGGCACAGAGGTGCGATTGGACAATCGGTAAAATATTTTCAGCACGCGGATTTCGCGGATTAACGCCGATCCATATCCTCTGCGTCCATCTGCGTGAATATTTTAATATCAGAATGAGAATTCCACCGTGACGCGAACGCCGTTTCTCCCCCACCCTTTAAGATCTTTGGCATAGGAGAGTCTTCGGACATAGTCGATACGTATGAGATTCAGGATATTCTCAATACCGGCAGTAATCTCCATGTATGGAATTTTACCCATCTGACCATATCCGTCGGGGAGCAGATACAATCCCGGATTCTCCGGTCCTGGAATGTTTTTTGGCGAAATGTTGCCATACACGCCGCTAAACGAAATCACCTCCCTGAGATTCAGGCGATTCCAATACGGTATGCGGTTAAAAATCCACCCTTTCAAATGATATGTGGCAAACAGAGCCACATATTTATCCATGAGAAACTCCATGGGTTTCATCAAATTGAAAGTATTTGGGGTGAGAAAAACAGACTGGTTGTTGTTCGGCACATACAACTTTGGATACGGCACACTATTCCAGACAATCCCTCCTTCTAATGTAGCATCCAAGTATCCAAACGCGGAGAACCAGAAACGTTTTTCGATAGACATATCTGTCCGATTGTACCAGAAATGGTGGTCCATAAAACCAATTGTGTGAGTGAGGCTAAGCGTGGGCACCTCTTTGGACAACCTGATAGCCCTTTTTTCACCAATCTGGTTGTCGTTTGCTTTTGCACCCGGTGTCCATCGGATTTTCGCAGCCCACTCAAAATTGTAAAAATCATGCACCCGCTCAGCCATACCTTCCCCATTTACACGCCAATATGCCAAGGAACCCGCAGCTTCGTTATTCTCGTACTGCACCCATGATTCCACCGAAAGGGTGTTATGCCATTCCCAGCGGAAGAGCAGTTTTGTACGACGCACGTACTGAAACGCCGGAGACAATGTGTCTATGCCGTACGACATCAACAGATTGTCGTGGTCAAGGTAAGTGAACTTTTGACCGGGGAACTCCACATCATATCCAGTGCTGAAATAGAGACCTCTTTTCGGTGACTCGTTGACATGATGCTCCTTTTTATCAAATGTGTGCGTTATCGAAAGGTTGTACTTGAAACGCAGGTCACGGCAGCCGAAGGCGAGATATCCGTTTATGAACCAACGATCATGCAATTTGGCCGTAGTCATTCCTCCGACGCGCAAGCGGACACCCTCGGCAGGATTCATGCTGAGCATGTTGTACACAGGTCCGACATCAAAAAAACTGAGTTTCCGGTCTTTGGAAGTGGCTATATATCCTGAAGCGATAATTTTTGCCACATTTTCCAAAACTCTGAAGAATGGCATCCGACGAAATTCTGTTGACAAACTGTCCAAAAAGCCCTCCTTGCTTGACAGTGGAATCGGCCTCATGTCACTCCACATTTTATTGCTGAATTTCTTGGCGTTCACAGCCACCAGCTCCGAGCCGGGCAATGCATCTGCAATGGAGTCAGGTATAACCAAGCCGGTTTCGCACTGGCGCCAGAAAGTAGCCTGGTGAGCATATATCTTTTTCATTCTTTTACTCTTGGCAAGAGAGAAGCTGGCATACGTATGAGCCTCCTTGGGAGCCCAGAATCCGCTATCCGATTTCACAAACTCCTGCTCTAGCACAAGATCATTCACATAATTCAAATTGATATTGTAAGGTACATTGAGTATGTATCTTTTCAAAGCATAGCTGCTGTCATTCACAATGTACATACGCCCTGTAAAGCCATATCCCCTGCTGTTCGCCGGAGTAAAGGAGAGTTCTATGTATGAGACGCTATCCACCTTTATCGTATCCGTGATGAAATAATGATAGAAGGTCACCCCCAATGTGGATGAGAGCGGGCTTACGAAATGGTTGAGCAACAAATCAATGTCATTTTCAAAAATGTTGACTTCAGAAAATATGTCATCCATATTGTTGCCAAAACCTTCCGCATCGATAGACTCATCCAGTCCTCGCATCCGTTTGGCTTTCACATAATGCACGTTCTTGCGCGGCGACTGCTGATAATAGTGTTCTTTAAGATCCTCCCTAAGTGAAATCGTCAACACAGAGACAGAATCGAGGTGGCTTGTGTCAATATACTTTTCAAGAAATGAGAGTTTTCTGTTGAACCAGTTTTTCTGGAAATCCATCTCAAACTTACCGAAAGAGAGCACCAGTTTCCTATAGCTGGACAATTTATAGGTCTCAGCGGATTCAATACGGTTGTCGTGCTTATGTTCTATGACATTCTTCACCAATTCAACGGCAGGATTTCCCTTACGGACATACCTGTTGCGCTTTTTTGAAACCACCACCTCTTTGAGTGGTTGTGTGGAATTGATAAGGAAATTATGTTTCCTCTCATTCCTGGATATAATGACTGTATCAGGCTTATAGAATGAATAGCTGACAATCAGGGTGTCGGTGTTGGCAAATGGCAAGCGGTAAGAGCCGTCTGTGGACGTAATGGTGCCCACCGCCGTACTCTTCCACTGTAAACGTGCCATATACACCGCTACGGTATCACCATTCACCCCTATAGAATAAACATTTCCCTTTAAAAACTGTGCTGACAATTGGGCAGGAATCAGCCACTGCAAGAGCAAAGCTAGCGCCAGCACCCGTATGAGTGTCCGGACCGAGTTACAGTTAGCTAATCCTATCTTCTTCATCAGTTAATGACGCCAGTTTTCTCAACATAAAAAAATAAATATTCCTTTAAAAAAATTGCAAAGATAACAAAACTTTTCGTGTCTAACTGAAATTTTTGTATGTTTGCCCCGGAAATGAAAAAGTGTCTGATTTCATTATTGTTTTCATCTCTTTGCCTATTCGCATGGGCTCTGGAACACCCTTCGGATTCTGTGGTGAAAGCTCCGTTGAAGCCCCGCTTCCTTTACAACGTGGATGCCGCATTCTGGATTGACAACCGTGAATACAAAGGACCGCTACAGATTGACCAGACCTTATTTGCTCTACGCCTATCGCCTGAAATAGGGGTGGGTTTGACAGACCGGGAGGGCGGCGAGCACCGTTTGATGGCAGGTGTGCACTATATCCAACCGATGGGCAGCAATTGGCGTGATTTGCGATTACATCCGACTGTTTATTATCAGTACCATTTCAAGGGCCTTTCTCTGAATTTCGGAACCGTTCCGTACAAGTATTTCATACGTCAATTACCTGATTTTCTTCGCTATGACTCCATTGCTTACGCATACCCGAACATTCAGGGCGCATTGGTCCAGTACCAGTCAAAGCACGGTTTCGTGGAGGCGATGTGCGACTGGCGCGGGCTGCAGCGTCCCGACCAGCGCGAGATGTTCCGGGTAACAATAGACGGCGAGTACAGTTATCAGGGGCTTTTCCGGTATTTCGCAGGCGGGGTTGCGCAAATGAACCACATGGCGAACTTTGCCGCACCGACACCTCAAGAGGGGGTGTGCGACGACGCATACCTGTCACCGAACATCGGCATTGATTTTGCAGGCCCCACGCCCCTGAACACACTGTTATTGAAAGCAAGTTACATCGTTGGCTATCAAAACCAGCGCAAGTGCCACACGAAATATGTGCCACAAGGTATCTTGCTAGAATTCATGGTCAACTGGCGATGGATAGGTGCCAAGAACACCTTCTATTTCGGAAACTATCTGATGCCTTTTTATGGAATTTACGGTTCCGATTTGTACCTGGGCGACCCCTTTTACCAGTCGAGAATATACAACCGCACGGATTTATACATCTATCTCTTGCGCAAATCCTTTATCAACTGCTATTTTTCCTGGAATTTGCACTGGGAACCGAAGGGCGGCTTACAGCATCAGCAGCAAGTGATAGCGGTGTTCAGTCTGGACGGGATCAAGAAGCAAGGCACGTTACGGGGATTGTTTGACAAATGATGCGAAATCACAATCAACATGGATTCATTAAATGAAAATTGTACTTTTGCGGCTTGATTAAAAGCCCCACATTTTGTCACAAAAAACATATTGACATTTCAAATCACCAATCACCTTTCACCAACTTCCCATGATTTCCACAATCCTCACCATACTCTACCTGTTCGGCATCCCTTTGATACTGATGCGACTGGCCAAGCGTTGGCCCATTATTGACAAAATCAGTCCTATGGTCATACTATACGTAATAGGATTGTTTGTGGGCAATGTAGGATTGCTCGGTCAAAGCGCGCAAAATGTCTGCACCAACGTGTCAAACGTGGTGGTGCTGCTCACCATCCCGCTCATGCTTTTGGGTTGCGATTATCGCACGCTCTCTGCCAAGATGGCCCTAAAGGCGTTCTTTGTCGGCCTGTTCAGCGTGCTGGCCGTCACAATAGCCGGGTATTTCATCTTCCGCGGGCAAGCTGAAGCCGCCGATGTCAGCCATGCCGACTTTGCCAAGATCAGTGCAGTAATGACGGGCATCTACATCGGAGGAATCCCCAACCTGGCACCTGTGTCAAAAGCCGTGAATCTGCCCGACAACCTCTTCCTTCTGGTGTCGAGCTACGACCTGATCATCACGGGACTCTATCTGATTCTGGTCGTTTTCTTCGGCAGAAGAATGGTCAGGTTGCTATTTCCCAAGAAAGAAGAACAAAATGACAATATTGCTGAAGTAGAAGAAGCTGACGGCAAACCAAAGCAGTCCTGGAAAAAATGGTTACCCAACCGTGCTGCCAGCATCGGAGTGGCCATACTGATTGCCGCCGCATCATTCGGCATATCCAAGATTCTGCCCATTGAAAACAGCACCGCCGTAATCATCATCGCCATCACGACTTTCTCCATATTGCTCTCCTTCTGGAAGCCGGTGAAGAAACTTGAAGGCACATTCGACATGGGGTTATACTTCGTCTATGTGTTCTGTTTGGCGGTGGCCTCCCTGGTGAACGTGCATGACCTGGAGTTGTCGCGCTACCTGTTTGTCCTCTACTACATTGGCTTTGCGGTATTCGGGTCGTTAGTGCTGCAATTCCTGTTTGCGCGCTTGCTTAAAATTGACGGCGATCTGGCGCTGGCCTCCTCCATTGCGCTCATCAATTCGCCGCCATTCGTGCCCATGGTGGCCGCAGTGCTGAAGAACCGCGACATCATCCTGCCCGGCATTGCGGTGGGACTGCTTGGATATGCGGTCGGCAACTACCTGGGTATCGGAATCTTTCTGCTACTGGGGAGCTAACGGTATTGGCCGTTGTTTACCATCCTACGTTCACCCGACCTTATTCTACACAAACCACACGAACTCCCTTTCCCTTCTTTCGTTCCTATTATTTTTTTTACTATTTTTGCAGCCGTTTTTTCTTGGAAAGATTCTCAACTTAACTTTTTAAATATTTTAATTTATGGAAAACTTAGTAAAGTATGTATGGATCGTGTTTTGCGCATCCATAGTAGCGCTGGGTTTTGCATTCTTCTTCTATCGCAGAATGCTGAAGGAAGATGAAGGCACTCCCACCATGCGTGAGATTGCGGCACATGTGCGCAAAGGCGCCATGGCCTATCTGAAACAGCAGTACAAAGTGGTGACCATAGTGTTTGTCATTCTTGCCGTGCTGTTCCTTGTGATGTCCATATTCCACCTGCAGAATGGTGTTGTATGGTTTGCCTTCCTGACCGGCGGTTTCTTCTCCGGTTTGGCCGGTTTCCTCGGCATGAAGACAGCCACATACGCCTCTGCTCGTACCGCCAACGGCGCACGCCAGAGCCTCAACAAGGGATTGCAGGTTGCATTCCGCAGCGGCGCTGTGATGGGCCTCACCGTGGTAGGCTTGGCACTGCTCGACGTTTCTGTTTGGTTCCTGATTCTCCAATGTACCGGTTTGTTGGAATTGGTGGGCGAACATGCCACCCTGACCACCATCACCACCACGATGCTGACCTTCGGTATGGGTGCTTCCACTCAGGCCCTGTTCGCACGTGTGGGCGGCGGTATCTACACCAAGGCTGCTGACGTGGGCGCTGACCTCGTGGGCAAAACCGAGTTCAACATTCCTGAGGACGACCCGCGCAACCCTGCCACTATCGCTGATAACGTGGGTGACAATGTGGGTGACGTTGCCGGTATGGGCGCTGACCTTTACGAATCATACGCCGGTTCCATCCTCTCCACCATGGCTTTGGGTGCTGCCGCTTTCGCCACTATCGGCGCTGAGATGCAGATGAAGTCCATCCTCGCCCCGATGATGATTGCCGCCGTTGGCGTAGTCCTCTCCGTAATCGGTATCTTCATGGTTCGCACGAAAGAAGACGCCAGCATGACGGAACTGCTCAAGGCTCTGAGCCGCGGCACCAACACCGCCGCCGTCCTTATCGCTGTGGCCACCTTCGGCATCATGTATGTGCTCTTTAAAGATTCTGCCGACATCGTTTGGTGGCAGGTCTCCCTCTCCGTGGTAGTGGGTCTGCTCGCCGGTGTGATTATCGGTAAATCAACGGAATACTACACTTCACAATCCTTTAAACCGACCCAGAAAGTGGCCGAGTCCTCTCAAACAGGTCCTGCTACCGTAATCATTTCCGGTATCGGTTTGGGTATGATTTCCACCGTCATCCCGGTGCTCACCATCGGTGTGGCTATCATCCTCGCTTTCTTGTGCGCTAACGGCTTCCAGATCGATTTCAACGCTGTAAACCTTTCCAAGGGTCTTTACGGTATCGGTATCGCTGCCGTAGGTATGCTTTCCACACTGGGTATCACCCTGGCTACGGATGCTTACGGTCCTATCGCTGACAACGCCGGCGGTAACGCTGAAATGAGTGGTCTTGAGCCTGAGGTTCGTAAACGTACGGATGCTCTGGACGCTCTTGGCAACACTACTGCCGCCACCGGCAAGGGCTTTGCCATCGGTTCTGCCGCTCTGACCGCTCTCGCCCTGCTCGCATCTTACGTGGAAGAGATTAAAATGGCTCTTGAGCGTATCGGCACAAGCGTGCTCGACCTCGGCGATGGCCGTATCGTTGAAACGGCTCAGGCTAGCTTGATCGACTTCATGGACTATTACAATGTCTCCCTGATGAACCCGAAAGTACTTGTAGGTGTTTTCATCGGTTCCATGATGGCCTTCTTGTTCTGCGGTCTCACCATGAATGCTGTGGGTCGTGCCGCTCAGAAGATGGTTGAGGAAGTGCGTCGTCAGTTCCGCGAAATCAAGGGCATCCTCACAGGTGAGGGCACACCCGATTACGCCCGTTGCGTGGCTATCTCCACGAAGGGTGCACAACGCGAGATGCTGCTTCCGTCTATCCTGGCCATTCTGGCTCCTATCGTAACAGGTCTTATCCTCGGCGTAGCTGGTGTGCTCGGTCTGTTAGTGGGTGGCCTCGGCGCCGGTTTCGTGCTGGCTATCTTCATGGCTAACGCCGGTGGTGCTTGGGACAATGCCAAGAAGTTTGTCGAGGAAGGCAACTTCGGCGGCAAGGGCTCCGACAACCATAAGGCTACTGTGGTGGGCGACACCGTGGGCGATCCTTTCAAGGACACCTCCGGTCCCTCCTTGAACATCCTCATCAAATTGATGAGCATGGTCTCCATCGTGATGGCCGGTTTGACCGTGGCGGTGCATCTTCTGTAATACGATTAGGCGCACGGCCGTGCGTCTGCACAATCACAAAAATAAACGGGACATCTTCTGGTGTCCCGTTTATTTTTGCACCGTATAATATGATTGGGAAAA
>CAJODA010000068.1 GCA_905233745.1 uncultured Bacteroidales bacterium | reverse complement strand
TTGCTGTTTTTGCACTGGCAAAACCAGAAAACCGATGCCATATTCAAGCACGAGATAGTTGATATCTGCAAAATTGAAGCCGATACGCTGTTGGTGATATCCCAGGACGACACACTGGAGGTCATCCCCATTGAACGTCCGTTGGTGGGTACTGGTTTTATCACTGAGGACGGCTACTTTGCTACAGCCAGACACTGTGTGGAGTTCTGGCTGGCTATGGAGAGCGAACTGCGCCCGGATCCCCACGACATCCAGTCTTTGGCTGTTAGACGTGCTATCGATGCCGAAATGGACACTTCCATCCGGCTGGTCGCCAAGCTGATCATCACCAGTCATGATGGCAAACACATCTGGTCCCATTATTCCGACGAGTTTACGATGGACAAATCGCGGGATAATGTTTATGAGTGCGGTGGTTTCGCGACCCCTTACCTCTGGCGCAGCGTGGTAAGCCTCTACGAGCAACGTGGCGCCGAACTGGGCGATGCCGCCGTGATGCGGTGGCCACACGGTAAAGGTAACATTAAACTTGATGCGCCCGATGTGCCCCAGAAGACCAAGAATACGCTCTACAGTTTTGGTTACCCGCAGAGCGACAGTCGTCAGGAAGCCGTCTTCTCTTTTGTGGAAAGCAATCTCTACCAGGTGCAGTCTCCTGACGAGTGTTTTATAAGCGAAAAAGGTCTCGACCCCGGTTTCTCCGGCGGGCCTGTTTTCACCTACGATATCCTCACAAAAAGGAAGGCGGTGGTGGGTATAGTCTCGCGTTCTGACGGCAACCACACCCTTATGGTGCCTGTTTCCCAAATCCATCAGCTAATCTCTAAAATCGAAAAATAGTTACACATGGGAGATATATATGCTACCTCTTTGAAAGGTTATTGTTCGCTGCAGCTGTGCTGGCGATTTTTGCAGGATGTTTCAGCGCAGTTGGTGTCCATTCATGAAAGCGGGCATACGCACGGCAGTGTTGATTTGCAGCATATAGCCATTGAAGGGCGCCAATTCATCCTGTCTGAAAGTGAAGCCACTGACAATGCCTCATCTGAAAGTGATGTGTGGAGCTTGGCGGCATCGGTGTTCGAACTGATGCTGGGTTCACCGATTCTTAATGGTGCAGGAGAGTCGTCGCAGAACGGGAGAACGCCGCTTCCGGCGTTGCCGCAGGCAGGCGCGGAGCCGCTGAATCTGCTGCTGCACCGTTGCTTGAACCACAATACGGCGGAACGACCGACAGCGGCTGAGGTGTTCGCCACCGCTCAAAAGGTTGTGGAACGCGAAATGCAGCCGTCACGCCCTCCCCGCATCCAGGTGGCCGCCCGCAAACAGGAAACTCTTGAGAAGGCCGACCGCCAGTGGCCTGAACGGATGCTGGCCGGTGTGACCAAACGGGTGACCTTGCTGCTGGTGCTGCTCCTGGTTGCCGTGTGCTCGTTCGCGCAAGTCTCCCTGAACGCAACCGATGAGCAGGTGACGAAGAAATTGCTCAATGCCGTGCTGCTGTTGCGCAAAGGCGATGCCCGAAATTGGAATATGGCGCATGATGAGCTGGAGAAACGCGTCTCGCAGTTTACCCTGATGGATGAACTGGAAGACGAAATCCATGACTGTCCCCTCGTGAGCGGGCAGATGAAAACCTTTGGTGTGAACCGGATGGTGACGGAGTTGAAACGGGGAAGTCGCGTGCAGAACACAGGCCGTGAATTACTTGACGGTGCCGATACCCGTTTCAACTACTCCCTTTTCGAAAAGGGCATCAAGAAAGGAGCTACCGCTACCTACACCATGTCAGGACGATATGGCCGGCAGGTCTTTCTCATCGTACCCTATTACACCAAGCAGCCCTATTCCGTTGAACTTGCCATACAGAATCGTACAGTCATACCCATTACAGGAAAGGATGAAAATGGAATCACTTATTTTATTGTCGATACCGGTAGCGGCCCCGTCGAAGGCGATACAATTATCTTGAAAATTACCAACGATGACAAGAATAATAATGCATCATTCGTAATTATCAATCATAATTACCGCAACAAAAAATGAGAAAACTAAGATATATCTTCATTTTATCCCTGTTTTTATTCTCGGGTGCTCTCCTTGCCCAGGAAGATATCAGCATTGCCTATAAGAAAGCGGCTGGCTTGAACGACAGACAGGAATACTTGAAGGCCGCCAAGGCATTCCAACAAGTGCAGGAGATGGCACTGCGCGCCGGTGACAGAGCCTGGTATATGAACAGTGTCACGGCGGCTGGAGAATGTTTCTACAAATTGAATATTGCCACCCAGATGAAAGCTGAGCTCGACAAAGCGACGTTGGCTTTTACGCAGTATGCTCCCGAAGCAAGTGACTCGTTGGCATGGGAATGGCTCTTGGCTATCAATAAGTTGGAAGGCTCCTATCAATATTGTCTATTTGATGCCGGATTGGAAAGTCCTCTTTTAGCTGAAAAAGCTTATAAACAGTGTCTTGCCATTATAGATACCCTCAAAAAATTCAAATTTGATTATGATGAATCGTCAATTATCATACACCGTGAGCTACTGAACCTCTACTATCGAATGGAGGATTACCCAAGAGCCTTTATCGAAGTAAAAGATGTTTTCAGATATTATAATAATGTGATTGGATACACGGTGTCTCCCCGATCGGATAAAGATCGCCGTGATAACCGCGGTTTCATAGATGCTTACCATTCAAAGGCCATGGTTTTGGCCCGGCTGAAACGCTTTGACGAGGCGGAGGAGGTGTTGTCCATGTTGCCGAAAACCTGTAATCATGACCCTTCCGTGATTCGGGCTAAGGGCAAGATCCTGATGCTGCACTCTGATGTGGACGGTGTTGACAGGTGCAGTGAGGCTATGGGTTATTACGAGCAGTATGTCCGGTTGCAGAAAGAACAGCTGGACGCACGGATGAATGAGATGAGCGACGCGCAACGCGAGCAGTATTGGCTTGCTTTTCACGACTTTCTGTTCGATTGTTACCGCTTGGAAGACCAGGCCCCGGAATTACTTTACGACCTTACTCTTTACAGCAAGGGATATCTTCTTGAATATCAAAATAAAAAATCAAAATCTTACACTTGGAAGGATATTCGGAAATCTTTGGATGCCCGTTCGTGTGCCATTGAGTTTGTGCAGTATAATGGCAAGGATGACCGCAAACAGCTGGGTGCTTTGGTGGTGACATCGCATTGCTCGCGCCCCGTGTTTGTGCATATTGCAGACCTGGACAATTTGCGGGAATTGCAGTTCGGCAGGTATTTGCTGAAAGACGCTGTGAGCGCCCAAACAGCCGACAGCAGGGAAAAGGATGGGCTCTACCAGGACCCGGCTCTGCCAGCTAAAATTTGGACGGCGGATTTGCTGAAGGCGATGGATGGTGCGACCAATATTTATTTTGCTGCTGACGGCATCTTGCACCAGTTGGCCATCGAATATTTGCTGCCGGAAACAGCTTTCCAATGTCACAGGCTTACCTCCACCCGCATGTTGGTCAAAGGACACAAGCCGTTGGACACCCGAAAAATGCTTTTGTTTGGAGATATTGACTATGCTTTCCCGATATCTCCTTCTGAAGGTGGCAATGATGAACATGCATACACTTTCCTCCGTTCTAAACATGTAGAGATTGTGGATTTGCCGGGAACCAAGAAAGAAATCGACTCAGTTGCGGCATTGCGTCATTCAGATGGCGACCTTGTCCTGTCGGGCGGAAATGCCACCGACTCGGCTTTCTGTGCCATGGCTCCGCATTTCCCGGTAGTGTTGGTCTCAACCCACGGATTCTTTCTTGGACAAATGCAGGATGGTACGGACTTGAGGCCATCTGTCAGCGATAACAGCATGTCAGAGAGCGGGTTGGCTTTTGCAGGATGCCGATACGCGTTGGCTGACACCACTTACGATGTTCTTCGTCCAGATGGGGTGTTCTCCGCCAAGGAGTTGTCGGAATTGGCACTGGTCAGTACGGATCTCGTGGTACTGTCGGCGTGCCAGACGGGCCTCGGAACGGTTACTGCGGATGGCGTGTTTGGCGTGCAGCGCGCACTCAAACAGGCTGGTGTCAGAGCCATGATTGTGAGCCTCTGGCCTGTCGATGACGAAGCAACCCCCATCCTGATGCGTAATTTCTTCCGCAATCTGCAAGCCGGAGGGGACAATCCCGATGTGTATGAGGCATTCATGACCGCTCGCCGGCAACTGATGTCCGAAGAATTCAATGTTTTCAGCCCGGGGACGCTTAGCGTGAAGAAAATAGCCAAGTATGCTGCGCCCCGCTACTCGAATGCTTTTATATTAATTGACGTACTGTAAGAGGCAACAGACAATTTGAAACTAATCAGAAACCGATTATGAATATGAAGAAAATTTTTATCCTTGTTTTGATGATGACCGCTTTTTGTGGTGTGGTGTGCTCCCAACCGTCTGGAAATAATGGAGGCGGTGAGAAAATGCAGTCGAACCGGGTTTATCATGTGTTTGCCAATAGCGAGACCGATTCCAGTCTGGTGGCTGCCCGTAATGAATCCCTTGTGCGTAGTGGAGCTCCCCAACGCAGTCTGCTGGTTGGACTCGGTTCGGCAATCTTGTCGAGTTACTGTAACAAATTCATCCAGGAGACTGTTAATCT
Source organism: uncultured Bacteroidales bacterium (assembly GCA_905233745.1). Classification (GTDB taxonomy): domain Bacteria; phylum Bacteroidota; class Bacteroidia; order Bacteroidales; family WCHB1-69; genus F23-D06. The sequence continues at coordinate 6,107 of CAJODA010000068.1, read as the reverse complement.
GTCTTCTAACGCGATCGGATTTGCCGTCAAAACGTTGTCAGCGTTGATTTACAAGAACAAAAACGACCGGGAGAGCTGGCTGAAAACTGCAGAACAGCAGAACCATTTCACGAAACTTTTGCAGACAAGCATTTATATTGACGACTTCTATTATGGAAGTTCCACTAATGGTGCCCTTGATCCGATGAACATGAAATTCAACGGATTTGGGTGTATGTGCTATATGCGGCCTGATCACAACGTGAAAGGAAAGGATCTTCCGAAGGCTCATTACCATAAATTGAAAGACAGTTCGAAGTCTGAAGCAGGGGATTTGCAGGATGGGGATCAGGAAACGCCGGAAATTTGGGAGTTCTTCCTTACCTGCAAGTTGCGTGAGGATTCTCTCGGCAGAGAGCATATCGTCAAGCACTCCAAGTTTTATGTTGAGGTGGACCAGTTGGTGTTCGATACCCGACACAGCAGTCTGCCCAACGACTCCCTCTCAGGTAAGGCACAAAAGAAGTTCGATTTCAAAAAGCGCAAGGATCTCACTTTTACGGTGAATGTGAAAGTGTTCTCCTCCTGGGTGAACGAAGCCATTATGTTGACGGACAACCAGCAGATTGGCGAGTTCAACATCACGGCCAAGATTGATTCAAATGATCTGAACCCTGACGGGGTGTTTGTGTATGATCCTGCATTGCACAGCAATAAAGTCAAGGTTGTCGGAGAGAGTTTCATAGTGCCGCGCAGCTATACTGGAACGATCAATGCGCCTTCGTGGGGCTCGGGGCAGTACCGTCTGGTGATGACCGTCAGTGAGGATTGTAATATGAACTTGTCATATTATCAGAAACCGCCGCGCAAGAACCATAAACAATCTGAAGAATTGGCCGACGGAACGCCGATGCATGGCAAATCCAAGGCAAAACCCAGATGGGACAACAAAAAATGGCAGGCGGAATGGAAAGAAATGCAGGCTGGACGAAAGCGGCAAACGGTCTTTGACGATGCCTGGCGGAGTGTGACTACGGCATATGTTAACAAGGATTGGGTGCAGGAACTGGTGTCCCCGCTGACGACAGCCGTAAACAATCAGGAGAAGCTCGCCCTTTCCAAGTTGTTGAATGTGAGTAGTCAGAACGGTACTGGCAATTCAGGTCCGTCAACCGGCTCGGAAAATGGTCCCAACGGAAGTTCAAATAGTGGTTACACGGCACCTCCCGGATCGGTGCCTAACGGAGGTAAATAATTCCCAAAATGAGAAGAAAACATTCCAAATTCAAACTCTGGTTCGACAGGCTGCTGTCGAAAGGACTGCTCAGACAACTCCTGTTCGTTGCTGCAATCCTTTTCGTCCTTTTTATTCTGTCGTGGTATTTCCTGGACTATTCAGGATGCAAATGGAAGGATTTTGCCAATGAAAGCAAAGTTCCCGAATGGCTGCTGCCGCTCTATCTGCTGATTGATACCAATGCCTTCAACAACCTCTATATCAATGGGGTTCATGGATGGGCCTTGGTTGTCGCCAGTATCACTTTCATTTTGGGCGCATTCATTTTCAACGGTGCCATCATTGCCATCATTACAAACTTCATTGACCAACGGGTGCAAAACCATAGGGGAGGGCATATCCATTACTTGAGGTCCGGACATCACATCGTCATGGGCTATGACGATATGGTACCCTCCATCATCACACATATCTTCGAGAAAGATAAGGATGCATACGTGTTGCTGCTGAGCGCCGCTGATGCGGAAATTATCCGCGAGAAGCTGATGAAGGTGTTCGACGAGAAACAGTTGCAGCATATCATCATCAACTACGGACACAGGATGTCAAAAGATTACTACAAGGACATACACCTGGAGACGGCGGAGCAGATTTATATAGTGGGGATGCGCTCGCTGCCCGCCCACGATGCCATCAACGTGGAGTGCGTGGACAGTATCTGCAACTACCTGCAACAAGAGGGAATCAAAACACGGCCCAAACGGATTACCTGTGTGTTTGAGAATCTGGACACCTATGCCGCCTTCAAGACCACCGAGATATTCGGCCGGGTAAAGGAGCTCGACATGGAGTTTGTACCGTATAATTTTTATGCGGGATGGGCAAAACAGGTTTTCGTCAAGCGTTTTCATAGGGACATGGATAACCCCGAAAAGAATATAGGCTACCCCGCCGTATATGGGCAAGGTGTCATGCCCGATGACAATAAGTATGTCCATCTCGTTTTCGTGGGGACGACCAATTTCGCCGTTGCTTTCGCTATGGAAGCGGCCAACGTGTTGCATTTCCCGAACTTCAACAGGGACAAGCGTCTGAAAACGCTTGTTACGTTTGTTGATGTCAATGCGGACAAGGAAAAAGATGAGTTTGTCACCCGTTATCGTCATTTCTTCGAGGTGCAGTCGTATAAATACCGTGATCTTTCCAATGAACAGAAAGGGGCGGCTGAAGTTGCAGGCGATGAATTGGTGTGTTTTGAGGGTGATGATGCCAATTTCCTCGACGTGGAGTTTGAATTTATCAAAGGGGATGTGTTTTCAGCTGGAGTCCAGAAAGTTATACGTGAGTGGGCACAGGACAAGGACAATCAGTATCTTTCCATTTTCCTGGCCTTGTCCGATCAGCGCAAGAACTTCGCCTTCGGCATGAATATGCCAGATGAGGTTTATGACAACGAGATACCCGTGTTTATCCGCCAAGACCGTTCCGACAATTTCGTCAGTAATTTGCGTGAGGCGGATGAGGCTGTCCGCGCGAATGAGAAAAAGAATACCTATTCGGTGGTGAAGGACGGTCGGCTGAAGCAAACGGTGTCGGGTGGCCGATATGCCAACATCTATCCGTTCGGCATGAACGAGACGGCCTTTTGCGCCGATGAAAGATCGCTGGAATGTGCCAAACTCATTAATTACCTCTATGAGACTGCCCATTATGAGGCGCACAAATTCAAAAGTCTTGCGGATTTGGATGCTATCCCGGTGGAACAGATCCGGAAAGAGGCGGATGCTTATTGGCGCAAACTCAGCGTAGCCCTCAAATGGTCGAGTCTTTACAATGCCTATACAATCAGCATTAAGTTGGACACATTACGTGCTATGCGAGGACTTGCACAGGGAGACAAGAGTTGTGATATGCAGCCGCTGACCGAAGACGAGATGGAAGTGATGGCTCGCGTTGAGCATAACCGCTGGAATGTGGAGAAGCTGCTGATGGGCTATCGCAAGCCGAAACGGGAAGAGGACAAATATGCTGAAGAGAACAAACCTTTCAAGGGTGAGCTAAAACAAAACAAGAACCGATTCATCCACCCTGACATCCGGCCGTACGACCAGCTGGATGGTGTGGAGGAGCTGGACAAGGAATTCTCGCGATACATCCCCTGGATATTGGGAATGACGGAAAAAATGAACGGTCAATATTGTTGATATACAGCGATATACAATATTATTCAATTTGCATTATTCAATTTGAATAATTTATTTTGAATAATGTGGAAATTTTCAGTGTTTGCTCATCCGCTGCCTTGATCCAAATCGCAGTTCATGCACCCAGCCATTCATATAATAGCCCTTCCGTTTTAGTGCAATCCATCCCCTCAAAATCTTACCGTTTAGTGCAGTTTAGAAAATAGAAAATTTACCGTTTAGTGCAATTATGATTTGTAATTCATTGAAAAAGTGTATTTTTGCGGCGGATTAAAAAATGCAGATATGAACGAATTGGAAAGAGTGTTGCGCGACCAACGGGAGGAACTGGAAAACACCGATTTCAGCCAGTTTGTCACCCGGAGGGAAGAGTCTCAATTGGAGTTGGATAGTCCTGTGGCACAAATCGTTATCGGTGTGCGGCGTTGCGGAAAGTCAACCTTATGCCAGAAAGTGCTTAAAGAGAGCGGTGTGTCATTTGCTTACGCCAACTTCGATGACGCCGTGTTGGCTTCCCTGAAAGCCACCGAGATGAACCTCCTGATGGAGAACCTTTATCGTATCTACGGGGAGTTCGACTATCTCTTCCTCGATGAGGTGCAGAATATCGACCAATGGCCATTGTTCGTCAACCGACTGTTACGGCAGAAGTTACATCTGATTCTGACGGGAAGTAACGCCAACCTGCTGAGTGACGATTTGAGTACGCATATTACCGGACGGTACAACGAAATTCGTCTCTTCCCTTTCTCATACGAAGACTATTGTGTGGCCAAAAATGTTGATACCCAAAGGATGACCACCAAAGCGGAGGGATTGCGGCAACATGCACTTGACAACTATCTGATGTTGGGAGGTCTTCCCGAGACCTTCAACATGAAAAATCAAAGCAAGTATGTCCGTTCCCTGCTTGATGCCATCATTAACAAAGACATCTGCAAGAGGTATAAGATTCGTTACAAAAAGACTTTGCAGCAAATTGCCAACGGTCTCCTCGACCGTTTTTGCCAGGAGGTGAACTATCAGGATATTCAAGAGGCTTACCGACTGAAATCAATTCACACGGCCAAGAATTACGTCAACTATGTTGAGAAATCCTATCTTGTGCGTCTGGTTCCGCGCTATTCATTCAAGAGCATTGAGCGACAGAACCACCGTAAGGTCTATGCCATTGATACGTCATTTGTCACGGATCACTCCGATGTCCTTCAAACCGACAGTTGGGGGTGGCGTTTGGAGAATGTGGTGTGCGTGGAGCTGCTCCGTCGTATGGAATACGCTACGCAAGAGCTGTTCTACCTGCGAGAGAACCGCAGTTATGAGGTGGATTTCGCCGTCGTAGATCAAGGGCATGTCACTGAATTGGTGCAAGTGACCTACGATTTCAGCAACCCGTCAACAAAACTCTACAACCGTGAAATCGGTGGCCTTCTGAAAGGTGCCGCCGCTACGCGGTGCCGCAATCTTACCCTCGTCATGATGCAAGGAGAACAGCGTGACATTCGGGTGGGTGAATATACTGTACACTGTGTGCTGGTCACCGATTGGCTGCTGAAACATTAGGATATGAGCGCAGTGAAAAACCTTTTGGAGCAATTATTTGAGATATTATGGACAGATGGTATTCCCGTTTTTCACGAGGAGGATGGCGAGCTACACTGCAAGCTCATCGATGCGCAGGGGAATGACCTCATTCCTTTTGAGATGGAGGCGGAGTTGCCGTAGCTGTTAATGTCATTCCGTATCGGCTCAATCCATCCCCGTTTTTTCCAAATTTTCCGCTTAGAATGAGCCGATTGTTGGGGTGTTTTTGTTATTTTTGCACCATTATTTACGTACAATCAAAAAAACAAGAATATGGGATTGTCAAAAGAAGAATTCAAAGTGTTGGTCATGCTCTATGTGGCCAACAGCGACGGCCGTGTGAGCCTCGATGAAGTGCATGCGATGTTGGAGCGGACCTCCCCGAAAGTCTATGCGGAGATGAAAATCAGATTCGCCAAGATGAACGACGTGGAGGTGCTGCAGTGCATAGAGGAGCACAAGAATCGCTACCTCACCACTGACGCCGACCGTCAGGAACTGCTGTCCGACCTGAAGGCCGTGGTGGAAGCCGATGGCAAGCTTCTGCCGGTGGAGGAGTATTTGTTGCTTGGGGTTGAGGAGGTGATTTAGAGAGAATAAGAGAGGGGATGAAACGTGCGGAATGGTTTTAGTCACGTTTCCAATTCAACAGGCTGGTAACAAAGTGTCGAGGCGATTGGCATTCAAAGTGCACTGGTGAATTTATAACCTGATAAAATTTAGAACATCAGTACTTTTGCATTTTTTTTGTATTTTTGCCGAATCATAATTCACTGTATTAATTCACGAAAAATATATTATCGAGAAGAAATAAAACTATAACGCATTTATTATAAGCGTTTTCGCTTTTCTTTAGGTGACTGAAATCTGCAAAATTTCATCATTATCATCCAAAAAAGAAAGACGGAAATGCTCACGGGATAATCGTGGGCTTTCTTTATTTGGATGATAAGGTATTGCAGAACCTCAGTTACCAATAAATGAAGTTCCGCGATTATTATTTTATATCATTAGTGTCCCGTAAAAATTGGGACGGTTAAATATTAGTCAAAAAGCCCCGGAATAAAGGGATTAATTTGTTCTTTGACATTGTTGATATTAGT
>CAJODA010000067.1 GCA_905233745.1 uncultured Bacteroidales bacterium | reverse complement strand
TGCCTCAAGTTGTTTACTTTCCTGAACATCTTCCGTCTGCGTGCTGAGACCTTTCAGAAAATCCTCCCAGCCGCCCATACCGCCACGGTCTTTCCACGAACCGCCACTTCCAGAGAAGCTGTTAAATCCGCCGCCCTTATTATGCTGGACAGGCACGGTGTCGAACGGGTTGTAGTTGGGGTTTGCTCCGGTGCTCGGCATCACGATGGGATGCCCGGTAGGCCGCTCCGGCGGCACAAGTCCCTGCTCGGTGTCAAAGTCCAACTGTGGGGTCAGCGACATGGTGCCCAGAGACTTCTTCACCGCCGCATTCAAGAAGCCGAACATCAACTTCTCGTCCTGTAGTTTCACCTCCACCTTAGTGGGGCTTACATTGATATCTATAGCGGAAGGGTCTATCTCTATCTCAATAAAATACGCTGGTCTGTAACCTTGTGGAATCAGTTCCTGGTAGGCCGTTTCCACCGCATAATTCAGCAAATTGTGGCGCACGTAACGGTGGTTGATGAACATGTACTGTTCGCTTTTCTTCTTCTTGGCATTCTCCGGTTTGGCGATGAAACCACTGATTCGCATGAATTCAGTACTTTGCTCCACGGGATAGAGTTTCTCTTTGAAATGGTTGCCGAAGATATGGATGATGCGCTGTTTGAAGTTGGAGGGTTGCAGTTGCAACAGCGCCTTGCCGTTATGGTACAACGAGAATTCCAAATCGTGATGGATGAGCGCCACGCGGTAGAACTCCTCCTCGATATGGGTCATCTCCACATTGTCGGATTTCAGGAAGTTGCGGCGGGCGGGTACATTGAAGAAGAGGTTCTTCACGGATACTGACGTGCCGTCTTGCGTGGCAATCACCTCATGGGCTTTCACCTGGGAGCCCTCAATCAGCACCAAAGTGCCGGTAGGGTCTTCGGGGCGTTTAGTTTTGAGTTCCACATGTGCGATAGCCGCGATGGAAGCCATGGCTTCACCTCTAAACCCCTTGGTAGTAATATGATAGAGGTCGTCGGCGCTTTGCAGTTTTGAGGTAGCGTGCCGCTCGAAGCAGAGCCGGGCATCGTTGAAAGACATGCCTTTGCCGTTGTCAATCACCTGTATGAGGGTCCGTCCGGCGTCCTTCACAATAAGCTGGATGGAGGTCGCACCGGCGTCCACGGCGTTTTCCAGCAGTTCCTTCACCACGGAGGCGGGCCGCTGCACCACCTCGCCGGCCGCAATCTGGTTGGCCACCGCATCGGACAATAGTTTTATGATATCCACAGTTGTGTTTGGTTTTTATGTTTATAAAGTTGTAAGGTTATAAAGTTTTTAAAGTTAACGAATAATAAGATTTTTTCGAAGTGACTATATTACAAACTTATTTTACCCATCATCAAGAAATTATCTATACCAGAACAGCGTGCTGCAGTGTTTCTGCAAATTTCGACACACCTTGGCGAATTCGTTCGACGGTTTTGGGTGATGGTTTTCGGTATCCGGTAACATAATGGCTCAACTGTTTGCTATTTATACCCGTGATTTTTTGCAAGCCCGTAAGCGTGATTGTATTGCCATAATATCGGAGAAAACTTGCCGTATCGTAGGCGAATTCTATATCAAAATCAGGAAATTCGGTTCCTGATTTTTCTGCCATCTCCTTCAATTCATCGCGACACTCGAAGAAATCCTCTCTCGCCTCTTCCTCGGAATTGCCACAACCGAGTATCATACAGTTATGTTCTTCACTCCGCGCGTGAATTGCGACCAAACCATCTCTGCCAACTTCTATTACCGCTAGTAATTTTTCCATTATCTTCATTTTTTGGTTGTTTGACCCTGCAAAGATATACAATTTTCTAACATCGCAATTGTTTTCAAAAAATAAATGATAAAAAATCCTGCAGGAATATTTGTAATTTCATAGTTAATAAGATACCTCAACAATTATGAGAATATCACGAGAAAAATTTAAAGAAAATGATACCCAGAACAACAGCGAAAAACAGCATGGTCACGATGGTGAGCCACGGGATATGCTTGTCGTTCTTGTCGTGGCGGCGTTTGCTGCTCCACTCGCGGTGCAGTTCATTGGCGAAATCCCTGCGGTGGTCATCCGTAGGTTTCTGGTCGTCAGGGGTATAGAAGCGCGGTTTGTAATTGAACTCGCGGGGTTCTGGTCTATTGAAATTGAACAGTGCCATAATCGTTTTGTTTTTATGGTGCAAAAGTACGAAAAAAGATGAAAAATATTGTACCTTTGCAGCCCTAATCTAAAAAACAATCCGAATATGAATCCAAGAGTCAGATTTGCGCCCAGCCCCACGGGACCGCTGCACATCGGCGGCGTGCGCACCGCATTATACAACTATCTGTTTGCCAAGAAAAACAACGGCACTCTCCTGCTGAGAATCGAAGACACCGACCAGACACGCTTTGTGGAAGGTGCCGAAGAGTATATCATTGAGGCCTTCCAATGGCTCGGCATCCCCTTCGACGAGGGTGTCGGCATTGGCGGCGAGTACGGTCCCTACAAGCAGTCCGAACGCAAGGCACTCTACAAGCCATACGCTGAGCAACTGGTCCGCGACGGCTGGGCCTACTACGCATTCGATACTCCGGAGCAACTGGATGCGAAACGCAAGGAGGCCGAGAGCCAGAAAAAGACATTCCAATACGACGCCAATACCCGCATGGGCATGGTAAACTCGCTCACCCTTCCCGCTGAGGAGGTGGAACGGCGCCTGACTTCGGGCGAGCACTATGTCGTCCGCTTTAAATACCCAGCAGACCTGGATATCCATGTGCAAGATTTAATTCGCGGCGAAGTTGTCATCAACTCCAACTTATTGGATGACAAAGTTTTATACAAATCCGACGGGATGCCTACCTACCATCTCGCCAATATCGTGGATGATCATCTGATGAAAATCACGCATGTGATCCGCGGCGAGGAGTGGCTGCCGTCAGCACCGCTGCATGTGATGCTGTACAAGGCTTTCGGCTGGGAGGCCCCGCAATTCGCACACCTCCCACTGCTGCTCAAGCCCGACGGCAACGGCAAGCTGAGCAAGCGCGACGGCGACCGCCTCGGTTTCCCCGTGTTCCCATTGCAATGGCACGACCCCAAATCGGGCGAGACCTCCTCGGGTTACCGCGAGTCGGGCTACCTGCCGGAAGCCGTCATCAACATGCTGGCCCTCCTGGGCTGGAACCCCGGCAACGACCAGGAACTGATGTCCTTGGATGAGCTCATCAACCTCTTCTCCATCGACAAAATCAGCAAAGCCGGTGCCAAATTCTCCTTGGACAAAGCCAAATGGTTCAACCACGAATACATCCTGATGAAACCCGCCGCCGAACTGCGTCCCCATTTCCGCAAAATTTTGGACGAGAAAGGCGTAACCTGCAGCGATGAGTATCTGGATGCTGTAACCGACCTCGTGAAAGACCGCCTGAATTTCCTGCCCGACTTTTGGGAACAGGCCAGCTATTTCTTCGTCGCACCCACTGAATACGACCCGCAAGCACTCAAAAAACGCTGGAAAGAGGGCACGGGCGAAAAACTGCGCGTCATCGACGAGATGTTGTGCGGCATCCAACCGTTCGACAAGGACAAAGCCCACGACATGGTGATGCAGTACATCCAAGACAACGAACTGAATATGGGCCAGGTGCTCAACAGCTTACGCATCGCCCTGGTCGGCACGGCCCGAGGCCCCGAACTGTTCACCATGATTGACGTGATAGGTATCGAGGAGGTGCACAAGCGTGTCATGAAAGCCATAGAAGTGGTTAATTTATAGAAGATTAACAAATGGCTATGGAGAAATACGCGAAGCGCATAGCGGAAGAACTGCATCTTACTGAAGAGCAAGTCAAGAACACCCTGGAACTGTTGGAAGGCGGTGCCACCATCCCGTTTGTGGCCCGTTACCGCAAGGAGGCCACGGGCAGTCTGGACGAGGTCCAGATTGGCCAGATCAAGGAGTTGCACACCAAGTGGGTGGAGTTGGACAAGCGCCGCGCCGCCATTTTGGATTCCATCCGCGAACAGGGAAAACTCACGCCGGAGCTGGAGACCAAAATCAACGAAACCGTCAGCATGAGTGAACTGGAGGACCTGTACCTGCCCTACCGCCCGAAGCGCAAAACCCGCGCCACCGTGGCCATTGAAAAGGGGTTGGAACCCTTGGCCAAGACCATCTCCGCTCAGAAAGAGATGGACTTGCAGAGCTTGGCATCCCGATTTGTCAACGAAGCAAAAGGCGTACATAACATTGAAGAGGCCTTGGCCGGTGCGCGCGACATCATCGCCGAGCACATCAGCGAGAACCTCTCCGTGCGCGCGCGCCTGCGCAACACCTTCCGCCAGCATAGCCGCATCTTTTCCAAACTCGTCAAAGACAAGGTGGACGAGGGCGAGAAGTACAAAATCTACTACAATGCGGAAGAATTCCTGGCCAAAGCACCCTCGCACCGCATCCTGGCAATGTTCCGTGGCGAGGAGGAGGGCATTCTGCGCCTGACCATCGAGCCGAATGAGGAGAAGACGCTGGAGATGCTCCGGCGCGCCATCATCCGCAACAACAGCAACTGCGCCCAACAGGTGTGGATGGCGGCCACGGACGCCTACAAGCGTTTGCTCCAGCCACAGATGGAGACCGAGATGCGCAAACTGTACAAAGACAAGGCCGACACCGAGGCCATTGAGGTGTTTGTACAAAACCTGCGCCAACTGCTCATGGCCGCACCTTTGGGACAGGTCACCACACTGGCCATCGACCCGGGATTCCGCACCGGCTGCAAAGTGGTTATCCTGAATCCCCAAGGCAAGTTGCTGCACAACGAGACCATCTATCCGCATCCGCCGGTAGCCCAGTACAAGTTGGCCTCCGATAAACTCAAGCGGCTGGTTTTGCAATACAAGGTGGATGCCATCGCTATCGGAAACGGCACTGCGGGCCGCGAGACCGAGAAATTCGTGAAGTTCATCCCCTTTGAGCGGGATGTCAAGGCTTTTATGGTGAACGAGAGCGGCGCCTCCATCTACTCTGCCTCCGCCGTAGCGCGCGAGAAGTTCCCCGATTACGATGTCACTGTGCGCGGCGCGGTCTCCATTGGCCGCCGCCTCATGGACCCGCTGGCCGAGCTGGTCAAGATAGACCCCAAATCCATCGGCGTGGGGCAATACCAGCACGATGTGAACCAAAAACGGCTGCAAGAGAGTTTGAACACCACCGTGGAGAGTTGCGTGAACCATGTGGGCGTGGAGCTGAACACTGCCAGCAAAGAACTGCTGTCCTATGTTTCCGGCGTGGGTCCCGCATTAGCGCAGAACATCATCGACTACCGCAACGAAAACGGTCCGTTCCCATCTCGCGAGAGTTTGAAGAAAGTGCCGCGCTTCGGTGCCAAGGCCTTTGAGCAGGCCGCCGGATTCCTGCGCATCCGCGACGCCGAAAACCCACTCGACCGCAGCGCCGTGCACCCCGAGTCTTACGCCATCGTGAAAGCTATGGCCAAGGACCTGAAATGCACCGTCGGCGACCTGATCCTCAAGGAAGAGTTGCGCAAACAAATTAATCTCCAACACTATATGACCGCCACTGTGGGTATGCCCACCCTGAAAGACATCATGCAGGAGCTGGCCAAGCCCGGCCGCGACCCGCGCAGCCACTATGAGATGTTCGAGTTCGACAAGAATGTGCAGAAGATGGAAGACCTTGTGCCCGGCATGGAACTGCCCGGCATCGTCACCAACATCACTAACTTCGGCTGCTTTGTCGATATCGGCATCCATCAGGACGGGCTGGTGCACATCAGCAACATGTCTGACCACCGCATCGCCTCGCCCAACGAGGTGGTGCATCTCAATCAGAAAGTCATGGTGAAGGTACTCAGCGTGGAAATCGAGCGCAAGCGCATCAGTCTGGCGCTAACGGAGGAGTGATCCACCAATACAACCTGTAAAATTCAAATTGCTGTTATGATGTCACTTTGTGATATCTTAATACTATTTTACATATACAGCAAATGCTACTCCTTCCGTTGAAGGTGTGAGTGCAATTTTTGAATTATTTTTAAGAAGCATAGGCTTATTCCCCCAGTCTGATTTATCGAAGCCAACCACGTACACATCACCATTGTAAACAAACACATCCTGTGGATTGGAACAGTTCAGATTTGAAGTAACACCGTTTTGCCATACAAACCCTTTGTATGCTCCTTGGTAGGCAGTTCCCACCCATCCTGTAGCTACCACATAAGGTTGTCCATTAACAATAGCTATACTGGAAGCCTCCGAAGACAGGCCATTGTTAGTGGTCACTTGAACATCCTGAATGGTTCCGTTTGTCCACATCACGGCTTTTTGTATATTTCCTTCTGTATAGGATTCGCTACCAACAACATAAACATTGTTGTTATTCACGCAGACATCACATGCTTTGGAGACCTTATCTGACAACCTTTGAATATTGCTGTTTTTCCACAAATAAGCGCCCCTTGCATCCAAATATGCCATCGTATTTCCAGCCACATAGACATCATTTCCATTCACAAAAATGGCTTCTCCCACAAATGTGTATCCAAGAGCATCCGGATCTGTCGGAAGGAGTGTGACGACTCCATCAACCCAATAGGCAGCCTGGCCATCCAACTCGCCCGCTGCATAAACTTTGTTATTGACAACTTTCAAGTCATTGACACAGCCATTTCCTGTCGCCAGAACTTGTTTGACGCCATTTTTCCATATAACAGGATGATTTTCCTCATCTTTACCTCCATAAATTATATCATTTCCTTTTACGCAGACAGCCTTTGCCATGGCATAGAATCCAGCATCAAGCGTTTGCATGACACCATCCTGCCAGCATACAGCAGGACCGCAATCCCCATACGGGTTCTCGATTCCAGCCACATAGATATGGGTTTGTGATGGTTCCGGGGTAGGATCCACGGGAGTTGGTGTTATAGGATCATCTTCCGGATTGCAGGAACAAATTAAACAGCCAACAATGGCAGTTATACAAAAAACAGATAATTTGTTGATTTTCTTTTTCATTTCTTTCATTTTTAAATTTACCACCGCAAAAGTAATAAAAAAAAATAAAGTATCAATTTTGGCATCAAATGATAAAACAAAAGGGGTAAAATAATCATTAAAAAAATTGCGGACGACATAAAGTGGCATTCTCAATTCATAATCGTGTCCATAAACAGCCCCACGCGGTTCAGCACAATGCACGCGCGGCTCTGGTCAATGACAACCCGAACTTTCTTGGTGGTCACAGTCTCCGTGAGCACAATGCGCTTGTAGCCGATGGTGGTCTCAGAGGCGATAGTGCGCCAGTTTCCGTTGTCATCCTCCACCTCAACATGGAAGCGCTCCACGCGTTGACCGAGGGGGATGTATTCCTGTAGCAGTATGCGGTTGAACGTTTGTGGCTTGTCAAACTCAAGTTCTACCCAAGCAGAAGTCACGGTGTCGTCGGTAGCCCAATATTGGTCATAAGTGCCATTAATCAGCCAAAAAGACACGTATTTTGCTGGCGGAAAAAGAGGTCTCTCATTAGGCCAACACCAATTATCGTGATTATTGAAATTACGTTCATTAGAAGCGCATATTTTAATCGCATCTTTTGCCAAATCATTCGCAAAGATGCTGTCCAGCGCGGCGCGGAACTCCATGAGCCGGAGGGAGTCCTCGGCAGGGATGAGGCCGCGGTTATCGGGCGGGACGTTGAGTAGCAGCAGGGAGTTGCGGCCCACGCTGTTGTAGTAGATCCGCAGCAGTTCCTGCACGCTCTTCGGGTGTTCGCTCTCGCGCCAGAACCAGCCCGGGCGGATGGAGACGTCCGTCTCGGCGGGAATCCAGCACGCGCCGTTGTAGTTGCCGGCATTGAGCGTATCCTGCGAAGGGGCGTTCTTGCCCGGCTCGAGGCCTTCTATGTCAAGTCGCGACCAGCAGGTGCGCCCACAGGTGCCCTCCTCGTTGCCGACCCAACGGCATCCGGGTCCCACATCGCTGAAAATCACCGCATTGGACTGCAGATTCAAAGTTTGGGCGTTGAATCTTTTCCAGTCATAGACTTGCCGTTTGCCGTTCGGACCTTCGCCGTTGGCTCCATCGAACCATTGCTCGAAGATAGGACCATAGTGTTTGTGCGCGTGTCGCAATGTTTTAAGAAACACTTTGTTATATTTTTCCGTGCCGTAGGAGGGCGCGTTACGATCCCACGGGGAGATGTAGATGCCGAACTTCACCCCTCCCCTCTTGCACGCCTCCGACAACTCCTTCAGCACATCGCCTTTGCCGTTGCGCCAAGCGCTCTGGCGCACCGTATGCCGACTCTGAGGATTAGGCCACAGGCAGAAACCGTCATGGTGCTTGGCGGTTAGAATAATCCCCTGAAAACCAGCCTTCTTCGCCACAGAAACCCATTGGTTGCAGTCGAGGGCGGTGGGATTGAAGATATCCTCAGCTTCTGTGCCCTCGCCCCATTCGAGGCCGGTGAAGGTGTTCGGCCCGAAGTGGCAGAAGAGGTTCATCTCCATCTTTTGCCACTCCACCTGCGCGGGTGTGGGCACAGGCCCGTATGGTGCAGGAGGATCCGCAGGGTTTACTTTCGGGGGATGTTTCTGCGCGTAAAGGAATATACCCAAAAGGCAGAATATCAGGAGCAAGGATGTCTTTTTCATAACAGGATGATTCTGTCGGCGAAGATACGAAAGTTTTGGTATAGAACCTGCGCCGCGAGTAGCCTCTTGGGCATACGGGCAGGGCACGACCATCTGTTCGGCACCTTCGAGGCCGGCATCGTCAATACCGTTGTGGACTCCCTGTAATGGGATTTGGTTAGCGGATAATCCCTCTATCGAGCATAGCATCGACGATTTGCTGCGCGGCATGGCCGTCGCCGTAGAGGTCATCGGAGAAAACCGGTGGCATCTCCAGAAAATTACGGGTAGTAGTCACGATGTCCACATGATTATGGCCTAATAGATGATTGTACCCGCGAGCACACAACTCCACCCATTCGGTTTCTTTGCGCAACGTGAGGCAATACTTATGGGCAAAATAGGCCTCCTTTTGCACGCCACCGCTGTCGGTAAGCACCAATGCACAATGATTCAACAGATACAGCATTTCCAAATAGCCTACTGGATCGATGAACATAAGACGGGAGGTGTCAAACGGATATGCAATCTCGTTCAGTTTATTTTTTGTTCTCGGATGAAGCGGCAAGATCACCGGTACAAATTCGGCAATCAGCTCCAGCGAGAGCATCAGTTCTTTCAAAACATCAGGATTGTCGGTGTTTTCAGCGCGGTGCAGGGTACAGAGCACGAACTTGTCAGGAATGTCCGTCTGGGGTTTGCGTGCCAGCGGGGCGAAGACATACGCGGCATCCTTCATCACATCGCCGGTGAACACCACTTTGCACAAGTCCACTCCCTCGCGCCGGAGGTTCTCCACGGCCACTTCGGTGGGCACGCACAGCAGGTCGCTGATGCGGTCGGTCTGTATGCGGTTGTACTCCTCCTGCATTTGCGTGTTGAACGAGCGCAGTCCCGCCTCCACATGACAGAGTTTCACGCCACACACGTGCGCCGCGCGCGCGCCCGCCAGTGTGGAATCCGTGTCTCCATACACCAGCACCCAGTCGGGGCGCTCCTTTTCAATAATCCCCTCCATCTGTTCCTGCATCTGCTGCACCATCGCTTCATGCGGGAGACTATGCACGCCCAGATAATAGTCCGGTTTGCAAAGCCCCATCTCCTCGAAGAAGAGCTGCGACATGTTGGCATCGAAGTGTTGACCGGTATGCACGAGCACGTCCTCAAGACCCGGGGTGCGGGCTATCTCTGCACTCACCACGGCGGCTTTCACAAACTGGGGACGAGCCCCTATGACACTGAGTATCTTCATTATCGTTCGCAACTATATCATCAATCAGAAACAGGAATCCGGATTATGTCTTCAGGGTATGTCACTTTAAAATTTGCGGGACTTCCTTGCACAATGTGAATCGGGATTTCAGGACGGTAATGTGCCACCACACCGCTTTCGTCCGTGGGCAGAAAGGTGCCGTCGGCAAACAGTGCTTCGAAGCAGTCATAGAGCAGTCCGGCGCGGAACGCCTGCGGGGTTTGGGCGTAGTAGAGGGTTTTGCGGTCGAGGGTGGTTTGCAGGTGGAGATTGTCGTCCACCCGGATCACAGTGTCGGTGGCCGGGATGGCCGTCACGGCAGCCTCATTATCTTGCAGGGCATCCAGAACATCGTCAATGATACGTGGCGTGAGTCCGGGACGCGCGGCATCGTGCAGAAGCAGGTTATCCTCCCTGCGGTCAATAAACCACTGGATGGCACTCCAGGAGGACTGGAATCGCTCTTCGCCACCCGCCAACAGACGGTTCACCTTCGGGTAATTGTCGAAGAGATATTGCAACAATTCCTCCATTTTAAGATATTCCTCCGGCAGCACGACATAGATCTCATCGATACGCGGGTGGCTTTGGAATGTCTGCAAGGAATACTCCAACAGCATCTTGCCATGGACTTCCATGAACTGTTTGGGGAGTTCTCCGCCCACGCGGACACCCTTGCCTGCCGCCATTAATATCGCCACATTCTGCGCCATTGGTTCTCAAAATTTTCAAGGCGCAAAAATACGAAAATATCCGCGTGATTCGCGGAAGATAGTATCTTTGCAGTCCATAATACTTGCTATGAAGTTCCCGAAAAAACAATATATATTCATCTGTCTGTTGACATTAC
>CAJODA010000066.1 GCA_905233745.1 uncultured Bacteroidales bacterium | reverse complement strand
AATCCGATTTTCAAAGGATTGGGTGAAAAATATTTCATCGTAATAATCAGTTCATTAGAAAATTGCGCTGTGTGAAATTAAGAATTGGTTGTTAACGGGCTGGCAGCATTTCGGAGGTGAGAGCCGGTGCTTCTCCCTTTTCTACAACAAGCGGCCATGCACCATTCCGCTCAACGCGACAGCGTTGAGCGGAACCTCCAACGTTAACCCCGTAATCTTGAAAATGGCGGCCCCACCCAACGTTACCCCCAATATCTTAACTCGGTCGATACTCCTCAAAGCTTCTGTCATCGTAGAAAAAGACGATCTTCACCAGTTTCTTATCGCTCGGAGAATTCGATATCCGGTCCCGCCTCTGACCTGCAGCCTGAATATGCGATTCTGACGCACGCGCCCTTCCTCGTGTCGGACGGGACACCGGTTCGGGCTTGGGAGATTCTGCAGCCGGAATTTCCTCCACAACCTCTTCTGCCTCTTTCGGCGCTGCCGGTTCAGGCGTTACATACCGTTTAGCTGCAGGTACCTCTACTTTAGTTGTTTCAACACCAGGCGTGCCTGCCTCCGGCTCGGCCTCCTCCTGCTCCTGCTCCTGCACATTTTCTTCAACGGATTCCTCTCCAGGCGCTGTATATTCATCTTCAGTACCGGAAAACAAATCCGTTTGCTGCATGTTGTCCACGGTTTTAACTGTTACTGTTTTCTCCTCGACCTCCGGAACCGGCTGCAACATCTCTCCCATGCCCATAATCAACCATTCCGTACTGATCTCCGGAAAAGCGGTTAATATCTTCTTGGCAACATCCAAACTCGGTTGGTTACGACCGGAGAAGATATGTGTAAGACTGGATCTGTTAATGTTAATTTTGTCAGCAAATGCCGTCGGTGACATTTGTTCATAATCCATCACTTGTTTAATTCTGTCTACCATATTACAAATTTAAATAGTATCAAAGTATAAAAAGAACCATCTACTATAGATGTGAATCCATCGGATTTTACAGGTGGCAAAAATACAACAGTTGACAACTCCATCGGCGAGAATGTTTATAAGTTTCCATATTTTACTTTATATATAATTCATAATAGGCTGTTATTCAGATTATTTGATAAAATAATAATTATAAAAAGCAATTGTTAATTAAATTCAATAGACATATAAACTATCACCTCATGAAATATATATAACTATATTGGAAATCAGCAATATATGAATTTATCTAAACAGGATTCTGTGCCAGCTGAACAAGACTGGTAAATACACACGGACTATATGGCAGCCACGGGGTTCATTTGTAAATTTCAAAACCAAGATATGAATCTTGTAAAAAATAAGTAGCATGATATTAGATAGCATTATTACGTGTGACAACTACATTATAACAAAAGTAACATAATTTGATTTACATTTATAAATCGCATGGATATTTTGTTTTTTTTACAACTGTCAAATATGGTACAGTTGTAAAATGCCACTGTGGTACCCATGTTTGATCGGTTTCAGAAACCATTTCTGCTCCGCTGGTTTCCCTTGCATTTCTCAAAATTAATATCCCTCTCAAAATCCCCTTGGCCTCTACCCTATCTAAAGGCGAGCTCAAATATTCGATTCTCGTGGCGATATGCATTTTTGAAATAAGTTTTATACTTTTGCAGGCATAATTCTTAACAACCTATCAGTTTAATTATCAGTATAATAATTCAATTTTATGAGAGGATTTTATAGTATTGCATTGCTATTATGCTCCAATGTGTTCATGACTCTGGCTTGGTATAGTCACCTGAAGCTGCAAAGTGTCACCTGGTTTTCAAAGCTCTCCCTTCCCTTGGTAATCTTGTTCAGCTGGGGCATTGCCCTTTTCGAGTACTGCTGTCAGGTGCCGGCCAACCGCATCGGATTCATTGAAAACGGAGGGCCTTTCAACTTGTGGCAGCTGAAAGTCATCCAGGAGGCAGTCTCCCTGACCGTTTTTACTGTCTTCATGCTGATTTTTTTCAAAAACGAACCCCTACGCATAAACCATCTGATTGGGTTCGCGCTCTTGGTTTTGGCGGTTTACTTCCTCTTCAAGAAATAGTTATGTATAATCGGAAAAAATAATTACATCTATAAAATAATATCCCTGTAGTTACGTTAGATACATGTTTTAAAGTACTAATCAAAACTACAGCCCATGGAGAAAACCTCTACACCTTTAGTGAGGAAATCTGTGAAGAGAGAAAGACCATCGCGCCGAATTATAAACAACATTCTGAACTACTCCAGATCACTGGAAATGATTGCAGGTGTTTACGGTAAGCAGATTTTGCTCATCAACAACTAAGATTAAAAAGACGCTCTGAGAGGAGCGTCTTTTTTTTTATTTTTGCAGCCATGAATGCAAAGCAAGTCATTATAGGAATTGGTGGGAATCTCGGCGACCGTGCCGCGTGTCTGGCTCGTGCCCGTCAGCTGGTATCTGAGCGCGTTGGAGTGATTGAGAGAGAGTCCTCTGTGTCGGAAACGGAGGCATGGGGGTTCGACGCCCCGCCTTTCCTCAACCAGATTGTCGTTGCCCGTACGGTATTGGAGCCGCTTCCGCTCTTGGACGAGTTGCAGCGTATCGAGCGTGAGCTCGGGCGTACCGAAAAGACGCGCTGGGACGATGGCAAGCCCGAATACCATAACCGGACCATAGATTTGGACATCTTGGATTATGGTGGCATAACTTACCGGGACGAGCGCCTCACTCTGCCCCACCCCCGCATTCGCGAACGCGAGTTCGTGCTCCGGCAGCTGGAGGAATTGCAACTGCTGGACAAAATCCCTCTTCCGGAGACTCACCGTCAAACCCATAAAACCATGATACCTTATAACTATATTGTTATAGAAGGATGCATCGGCGCCGGCAAAACAACCCTCACCAGGATGTTGGCCGAAGACTACAACGCCGAACTCGTATTGGAGCGCTTCGCTGACAACCCCTTCCTGTCAAAATTCTATAAAGACCCCTTGCATTATGCCTTCCCCGTGGAGATGACCTTTCTGATGGATCGCTATCAGCAACTTAAGGGACTGCTGTCGGCCCGCGACCTCTTCAAGGATTTCGTTATCGGCGACTACTTCATCGACAAATGCATCATATTCTCCAAGAACAACCTGCTTGCGGACGAATACAACCTTTACAAGAGTGTCTTTGACACCATTTCCTCCTTTCTGCCGAAACCGGAGCTTATACTATATTTATATAATGATGCCGAGCAACTGCTGCGTAACATCGCCAGCCGGGGAAGAGAGTACGAACGGGACATTACCGCCGAATACCTGAACAATATCCAGGACAGCTATATCGCTTACTTCAAGCAGCAAGCCACCATGCCTATCCTGCTGGTGGAAACTGCCCGGCTCGACTTCGTGAAACACCCCGAAGACTATCAGCGTATCAGACAGTTGATTGAAAACCAATACGACCCCGGCATTCACCGTATCACCTTTTAGCTGGCCGGACAGAGTTTTTTTTCAAGAATTTACGCAACCAATCTTTTTTTTTACTACTTTTGCCTGCATTTTTTACAATGGTAAATTAGAAATAAAAAAACATAGAAAAGTTATGAAGACCAGAACCTTAATTAGCACACTGTTAGTACTCCTCGTTGTGGTATTGGCCATTTTTGCGGCCAGAAGCATCATGCGTCCTGAAAAGTTCAGACAGATCTACGAGGACCGCAAAACTGCCAACGTGAATAACCTTAAAGCTATCCGTTGTGCCCAAACAATCTACAAGAACGCATTCAAGAAATACGCTTCCGACATTGACACTTTGGTGGATTTTGTTCAGAACGGCATGGTTGAAGTGGAGAAAACCGTCGGCAACTTCCCTGACACCATGAGCCAGGAGCAGGCTTTCAAACTCGGCCTCATCCAGAAGAAAGTCGTCAAGATCCCGGCTATCGACAAGATGCTTGAACTCGACCCCAATGTCACCCTCGAGAGCTTCAAGAACTTCCAATACATACCGTTCAGCGACAAGCAGAAGTATGAAATCCAGACCGGATCCATCGCTTCCAAAACATACGAGATTCCCGTTTACAGAATAGATGTGACCAGAGATCAGATCCTCGTGAACATGGACCGCAGCATCACCCCTGAGAATGCAGGTGTGTTCGCCAAGTTCTGGAATAAGATTTTCTACAATAACCTGGCAGACGAAGACCAGTACAGGGTCCAGTATGAAGACATCTACATGGGTTCGCTTACCGAAGCCAGCACAGCAGGTAGTTGGGAGTAAGATATGGATACGATATTGTCTGATTATTATAAAAAATCCATTCGGCTAACCCCGAATGGATTTTCACTTTTTAAACTGAGTGATAGCGGGGAAATGGTCCGTCAGGACTTCCCTGCCGGCGAGAATGTGTTGCTGACGACGAAGGCTCCTGAATTTTTCGGAATGAGCTCCGACAACATACAGCCTGTTGACATCATCGTAGGCACACACGTTCCCATGCTTGTCCCGGATGTAATTTACGAGGAGTCCAAAGCAAAGGACTATCTGGCCATGCAGTTCGACACGACCCATTATGGCCAGCATTTCAGCGACAGGCTGGGCATGTACCGTTCGCTTTATTTCCTCACACAAAACGAGTACGACACGGTAAACCAGTTGCCCTGTGTCCCGCATTTCACCAGTGAGGCCACCCTGCTCTACCGGTTCCTGTGCGAAAAGGGCGAGCCCGAGGCCATGCTCCTGTCGGTCAACGACCACTATGTGGACATACTGGCCACCCACGGCGGCGCCCCCTCCTTCGTCAACCGCCTCACCCGCACGGAAAATGTGGACATTCTCTACTATACCCTCAACTGCGTACAGCAGTTCGGCTTTGGAGCCCCTACCCTTTTCGTACACTATTTCAACAAGCCTAATAAGAAACTGAATGACCTGCTGGAAAAATACCATCAGAAAGTCGTCATACTGTAAGACATGAGAATTATCAGCGGCAAGAACCGAGGCAGGCAGATTATAGCACCGGACAATCTTCCGGTACGCCCTACTACGGATATGGGCAAGGAGAGCCTGTTTAACATTCTGAACAACTATTTCTACTTTGATCGCGTTCGTGTCCTGGACCTGTTTTCGGGAACCGGCAACTTGGCTTATGAGTTTGCCTCGCGCGGTGCGGTGTCTGTCATTGCCGTGGATTCCGACCAGCGTTGCACGAACTTTATCCGGAAAACCATAGAGAAGCTGCAATACCATAACGTGGCAGTCATCCGTCAAGATGCCTTCGCCTATACGGCCGCCTGCCGGCAGAAGTTCGACATCATTTTCGCCGACCCGCCATACGAGATGGAGGGTATCGGAAAAATCATCGACAACGTCTTCAACAACGAACTGTTGCTTCCTGACGGCTGGCTGGTTATGGAGCACTCCAAGTACCATGACTTCTCCAGTCATCCCAAATTC
The DNA here is from genome assembly GCA_905233745.1 of uncultured Bacteroidales bacterium. Taxonomy (GTDB): domain Bacteria; phylum Bacteroidota; class Bacteroidia; order Bacteroidales; family WCHB1-69; genus F23-D06. The sequence continues at coordinate 5,599 of CAJODA010000066.1, read as the reverse complement.
TACGAGCATCGCAACTACGGAAAAGTCAATTTCACCTTTTTTGTCAACATGACCGAAGAAAACGGGGAGGAGGCAGAAGATGAATGAGAAGAAGTATCTTATTGTAGGATTGGGTAATGCCGAGCAGAAATATGCCGGCACGCGCCATAACTATGGATTTGAGGTGGTAAACACTCTGGCGAAGAAACTGGGAGCGGAGTTCAAGGTTGACAAGCTGGCCTACGTGGCACGTGCCATGTACAAGGGCCGCACCCTCGTAATGCTGATGCCCACGACCTACATGAACCTTAGTGGGAAAGCGGTGAAATACTGGCTTGCGGCCGAGGATGTGACGCCTGACCGTTGTATGGTGGTTTGCGACGACCTGGACCTGCCCGTGGGCAGTTTCAAGATAAAGCCCAAAGGGGGCGGCGGTTCCCACAACGGACTCAACAACATCATCGAGGTGCTGGGCCACGCCAACTTCCCTCGCCTGCGCTGCGGCATCGGGAAAAACTTTGCCCAGGGATATCAGATAGACTACGTTCTGGGACGGTTTGACAGCGAAGAGCTCAAGCTTGTGGAGCCATGCATCGAGCAAGCCGCCGAAGCCTGCAAGTCATTTGCCACCGCCGGTCTCGAGCGTACCATGAACCAATTCAACACCCAGAATCACGCACCTAAAGATTCCGAATCAAAAAACATCCAATGATGAAAAAAATTATATTGCTTAGTTTGACGTTTTTCAGTGTTCTGGCGCTCTCCGCCCAGGACCGCTGGTACCAGTACGGATTCAAAGTCGGAACGAACTTTCCCATAAACCGCGAGTACTCTTATGAAGGCGATTATTTGAGCGGCTTGCGGAATGCGGAGTTTGACGCGTTCTTCCGGGCCGGAAAATATGTGTTCGGAGAAGTGGGCTTCGGCTATACTTTTTTCAAAGGCGAATATGACCTGCCCAAAACAGACACCTCCTACATATATTCAGATGAGAAAGTGGTAACGCACCACCTGCGGATTCCAGTAAAAGTGGTCGGGAATGTTCCCATCAGCAGGTCGGTGACCTTCCTGCCCCACGTCGGTGTCATCTATCAGCCGCTGGTCAAGGTCAAGGATAATAACATCAACTTCAGTAAAAAGAACCTGACCACTCAGGTGGTGTTGTTCACAACCGGCTTCGATTTCAAGTTCGGTCCGATTCTTCTTGGCGTGAATTACCGGTATTCTTTCCAGAGATTCTTCCAAAACAAGGACGGAAAACACCCGCAGTACATCAGCATCTGCGCCGGATTGCAGCTGTAACTACCAGAAAATCAATAAAAATAAAAATTATCTTATACAAAATAATTTATAAAGGAAAAAGATTATCTTTGCAGCGCTTTAGAGCACGGGAGCTTAGCTCAGCTGGTTCAGAGCACCTGCCTTACAAGCAGGGGGTCACAAGTTCGAATCTTGTAGTTCCCACAAAGGACACTCGCACGACGCGGGTGTTTTTTTTATCCCATCAGGCAGGGTTGACGTACGACGGGCGTGGTTATTATGGTATAAAAAAAGCGCTCGCAATTGCTTGCAAGCGCTTTGGTTTGTGGAGCATACGGGAGTCGGACCCGTGACCTCCTGACTGCCAGTCAGACACTCTAGCCAACTGAGCTAATGCCCCATCAGTTAACGGCTGCAAAAATACACTTTTTTTTGATTTGAGTGACCGATGCGAATTATTTTTTTGAAATAATCAACATATTGCGCAATTATAAAAAAAATCGTACCTTTGCGGACCTCATAAAGAACATACAAAAACAAACAACTTAATAATTAATAACTAGTTAAATTACAAAATTATGGCATTTAAAGGAGCTTTAGTCATTGACACGGAAAAGTGCAAGGGTTGCGGCGTCTGCATTACGGGCTGTCCCAACCAGTGCATAGGACTTTCCAAACATGTGAACGCGAAGGGTTACAATTACCTGGAGATGACGAACGAGGACGGTTGTATTGGTTGCGCCAGTTGCGCAGTGATCTGTCCTGACGGCGTCATCGAGGTTTATCGCGCCAAGGAGTAGCCCTCTCACTCTCAAATTCAGAATTATTATCAAAAATTAACAACTAAACAACTTAGTAAAAATGGCAAAAGAATTAAAATTAATGAAGGGTAATCAAGCCATTGCTGAGGCTGCTATCCGCTGTGGTTGCGACGGTTATTTCGGATATCCCATCACGCCGCAGAGCGAAGTGCTCGAGCACCTCATGGCTGAAAGACCATATCTGACAACCGGCATGGTTGTGCTTCAAGCCGAAAGTGAATTGGCATCCATCAACATGGTATATGCCGGCGCCGCTGCCGGCAAGCGCGTCATGACCTCCTCCTCCTCTCCAGGTTTCTCCCTGATGCAGGAAGGTCTGTCATATATCGCCGGCGCCGAGCTTCCCGCACTCTGCGTGAACGTCGTGCGTGGCGGCCCTGGTCTCGGCACCATACAACCCTCTCAGTCCGACTATTTCCAGACCACCAAGGGCGGCGGTCACGGCGACTATCGTCTGATCACCCTCGCCCCTGCTTCCGTGCAGGAAATGTACGACTTTGTGGAACTCGGCTTTGACCTTGCCTTCAAATACAGAAACCCGGTCGCCATCCTCTCCGACGGTGTGATCGGCCAGGTGATGGAGAAAGTCATGGTTGACGACTACAAACCGCGCTGGACCAACGAATACATTGAAGAAACCTGCCCGTGGGCTGCCACAGGCCACCGTTCCACCGGCAAGCACCGCATCGTGACCTCCCTGGAACTCGAAGCCCTCAAACAGGAAGCTATCAACGACAGAATCCAGGCCAAATACAGAAAATGCGAAGAAGAAGACGCTCGCTACGAAGCCATCCAATGCGATGACGCCGAATACTTGTTCGTGGCTTACGGCTCCGCCGCCCGTATCTGTATGAAGTCTATTGAACTGGCTCGCGCCGAAGGCATCAAGGTCGGTTTGGTACGCCCGATCACCCTGTGGCCGTTCCCGACCAAGGCTGTGGCTGAAATCGGCGGCCGCATGAAGAAGATCCTCAGCGTCGAAATGAACGCCGGCCAGATGATCGAAGACGTGAAACTGGCAGTTGACTGCAAGATTCCAGTCGAGCACTTCGGTCGCTACGGCGGTGTCATCCCGACTCCGGTCGAAATCGTTGATGCGTTGAAAAAAATTATTAAATAATTTAATGTATTTGAAATTATGACAAGAGAAGATATAATCAAACCCGAAAACTTAGTGTACAAACGCACTCCGGTTCTCACGGATGCAACGATGCACTATTGCCCAGGTTGCGGTCACGGTGTCGTGCACAGAATCATCGCCGAGGTGATTGAAGAGATGGGCATCCAGAACAACGTGGTCGGCATTTCCCCCGTCGGCTGCTCCGTGCTGGCTTACAACTATTTTGACGTGGACTTCGTAGAAGCCGCTCACGGACGTGCTCCCGCATGTGCCTCCGCCATCAAGCGTCTCCGTCCCGAGACTTTCGTGTTTTCCTATCAGGGCGACGGCGACTTGGCCTCTATCGGCTGTGCCGAAGTGATGCACGCCTGCAACCGTGGCGAGAACATCACGATGATTTTCATCAACAACGGTATCTACGGTATGACCGGCGGTCAGATGGCCCCCACTACCTTGGAAGGTATGGAGACGGTTACCTGTCCTTACGGCCGTGACCCGAAAATCATGGGACACACCATGCGTCTGACCGAAATGCTGGCACAGCTGCCCGGCACCTACTATGTGACCCGTCAGGCTGTATATACACCCGCATTGGCCCGCAAGTGCAAGAAAGCCATCCGCATGGCCTTCGAAAACCAGAAACTCAACAAGGGCGTATCCTTCGTGGAGGTAACCTCCAACTGTAACTCCGGTTGGAAGATGACTCCTGTCCAAGCCAACAAGTGGATGGAAGAGAACACCCTGAAATACTTCCCGCTGGGCGACATGAAAGTCGATGGCAAGTTCGATCCTAAGTTTGTCGAGCGTGTCGGCACATTCGACCAACCGAATGAGACCATCTTCTCATTGAGAAAAAAATAATAACCTAAAATTCACAAAGAAATGACAGAAGAAATAATTATAGCAGGCTTCGGCGGTCAAGGTGTGCTCTCAATGGGTAAGATCCTGGCTTACGCCGGCATTATGCAAGACAAGGAGGTCAGCTGGCTTCCTTCCTACGGTCCTGAAATGCGTGGTGGTACCTCCAACGTCACGGTTATCTTAAGCGACGAGCGCATCTGCTCCCCTTATCTTAACCAGTTTGACACCGCCATCATCCTGAACCAACAGTCCATGGACAAGTTCGAATCTGCCGTGAAACCTGGCGGTCTGTTGATTTACGACCCGAACGGTATCACCAACCACCCTACCCGCAAGGACATCAACATCTATCAGGTGGCAGCAGCCGACAAGGCCAACGAGTTGGGTATCGCCAAATTGTTCAACATGATCGTGCTCGGCGGCTTCCTTGCTGTGAAACCGCTTGTGACACCCGAAATGTTGCACAAGGGTTTGGAGAAATCCCTTCCTGAGCGTCACCACCACCTCATTCCCAAGAACGAGGAGGCCGTGGAGATTGGCAAGGGTATCCTGAAACCGTACCATACGCTGTAATTGTCAGCCATTGGCCATCAGCTATAGGCTTTTGGCCATTGCTACATATTAATAAAAAGGCAGTCCGTAAGGGCTGCTTTTTTTGTGTTACCCATGCGCCGTGGATTACTATCTCTACTCCCCTATCCCCAAACTCCCAATTGGCACTTCCAGTTTTGAGAAAGCAAACATTTTCTTGCCGAGGTCTTTCAGCGACGCGCCGATATGATAGACAGTGTCGTCAATAATCAGGAAGCGGTCGTGGAAGCGAGGGTTTTCTCGGATGGAGATGGGCGGGTACTGGCGGTTGTGCCGTTCGATGTCCAGTGCCAGCGTTTCGGTTATTTGTCTCGTGACAATCTCCGCCGTGACATGCTCGTTACGTTTGGCCAGCATGAGCAGCACGGATTCATCGATGTAGTTGTCAATCAGCACAACCCTTCGTTTCGCCGACCTGATCAGTTCCAATGCAAAGACGTACGCATCGAATATTTGTCCGTCACAGAAGATGCCCTCTTTGGGTGGCAGTGACGTGCGCACGAAGAAATCCAGTTTGTTGGCATGTTCCGACAAAACCGCATCATGCTCGGTCACCCTCCGTTCCAACCGTTCAAACCGCTGATTAATGGTGTATCCGCGAAGCAGGTACTCTTTCAGCACAGAATTTGCCCATTGGCGAAAACGGGTTCCGTGAATGCTTTTTACCCGGTAGCCAACGGATATGATAACATCTAAATTGTAATATTCGATGTTTCGGGATACTCGTCGGCCATTTTCATCCTGAACTGTTGCAAAATTTGCAACAGTTGATTCTCGTAAAAGTTCTTCCTCCATATAAACATTTCGTATATGTCTTGAAATGACCGACTTATCCCTTCCGAACAATTGGGACATTTGATTAAGATTCAGCCACACCGTCTCTTCTTCCATACGAACTTCCAATCGGATGCTTTCATCCGGTTGGTACATAATGATTTCGCCTTGATTCATAAGATTTTGCTTTAAT
>CAJODA010000065.1 GCA_905233745.1 uncultured Bacteroidales bacterium | reverse complement strand
CTGACGTATGTGATCACTCTGTCGGCAAAATAGTCCTGACGCGCACGCTGCATCTCGATGATGAACCGCTGGCCTCGCTCATTGGTACAGTAAATGTCGAATATCAGTTTTTTCTCCGCCTCAGCGAGTCCCAGATGCTCGGTGGGCAGGAACCGGATTTCATGGATAACTCCCACGTAATCGGAGATACAGTCATTGAGAAACGCGATAAGGATGTCCTTGTTCTCCTCGCTGGCAAAGACACGCTTAAAGCCAAAATCAGTTAATGGATTGATAAACACATTGTTTGTTTTCATAATAATAAAAATTTTGTTTTGTTTTAAGGTAGAGGCGCAAAATCTTGCGCCTCTACAATCATAAATACAGAATTCAAAATAAATCCTTTGAATTCTAGATTCCGCCGCCATGCGGTGTTGCAAAGATAACACGTTGTTCCGTTCTGGCAATTGGAATCCGAAAATTTTTATCGGCCAAAGAAACAGCAATATACAAAAATCAAGGGTGTAAATTTAACAACCTGTTGTTAAGGTGGTTGTGTGGGTTTCGGAGGAAATGGGTGCAATGGTGCACCGCTGTAGAGGCGCAAAATTTTGCGCCTCTACAACCATAAAATCCAAAATTCAGATTCCAACGCCCAACGGCTAACGGTAGAACATCTGCTTGGGGTCCTCGTAGACCTCCTCGGGCTCCTGGTTCTTCTTGCTCACATTGAGCAACATTCCCATCGCACACCCCGACACGAACAACGACGCACCGCCACTGCTGATGAGCGGCAACGTCTGACCCGTGGTGGGCAGCAACTCGCAGTTCACGCCTATGTGCACCAAGGCCTGGCACGTGAACCAGAACCCGATGCCGAACGACAAGATCGCCCCCAGCGCATTCGGGGAGTTCTTGGAAATCTTCCAGGCCCGGTAAAAAATCACCAAATAAGCCATGAGCACAATGAGTCCCACAACGATGCCCGTCTCCTCAAAAAGCGAGGCAAAGGCATAGTCAGTGGCATTTTCGGGCAAGCGATTCTTGATAACCCCTTTGCCTGGTCCGGCAGGATGCAGACCCGAACGCGCAATGGCCGCCCGCGACAAGATCATCTGATCGCCGTACCCGTTGATGTTCTCCTTGGTGAAATAGTACTCCAATCGGTTGACAAACGTGCCCATACGTCCGATATGCGAACCCTCCTCGCCACTTTTATATACCACAAAGGCAAGCACCCCCACCACCAGGACTACCACAGCCATTACGGCCAGAATGTACTTCATCTTGAACTTGCTCACAAAAAATATCACCATGCCCGTCACAAAGAGAATGATGGCCGTGGACATGTTCAAAACCGCAATGCAGGCACAGAAAAACAACAGGATGAAGATCAGGTACTTCATGTCGTTTTCGGAAAGTCCGGCATCCTTGTTATAACGCCGCCCGATGAAGTTCGAAAGAAATATAATTACCAAAAAACCAATCAGATAAAACGTCTGCACATCGTGCCCGAAGAAGGTGATGCCACGCACAGCGGCGCGCGACGAAAGCGTGAGCACAATCAGGATAAAGGCAAACAGCAAGCCTATAAACGCCCCTTTCTCCAAAATCTTCTTGTAACTCACCACATAAAACAAAGCAAGCCCCGCATAGCAGAACAGCAGGTGCGTGAGATGGCTCACCACTCGCCTTCCGCCCGTGCTGTACACCAGCAGGATGGAAAGCATGGAGAGGAAAACCACCAGGCCCAGGATGACCTTGTCGCCCTTGAACGAAAACTTCGACAACCAACGCTTTTTTTCCATGACAGGTTAGAGTTGGCCTACAGCTTCCTGAAATTTGTCACCACGCTCACGATAAGTCTCTGGCGCAGTTCCGTTGACACCGGGTGAGAAGAGCACGGCATAGCTGCCGTCAAATGCATAGAACGCCTGGCGGACAGCATCCTCCAGATTCATCTCCACGAACACCGGAATTTCCAGAGAGGCGAAACGCTCATAAACTTCCGTGCTGTAAACGCCCTGCAAGACGATGGCTTTCACTTTCTCGCGAACGATGTCCATCAAATCTTCCGTAATCTTCTCCACAGAAGAGATATTCGTTATCCACACCGTCGGCTTGGTCATGCTCTGCAACGCGAACCACACGGCGGCAGGGTTCACGGATCTGGAATCATCAATGAAGTCAATGTTTTTCATCGTCTTGATGTGCTCCAGTTTATGGGCACTCCCCTCAAAATCGGACAGGGATGCGGCGATGTTCTTCTTCCGGATATTCACCAGATTATCGGTAATAGCGGCTACCATCGGATTGGCATACGCTCTCTCTTTTTCAAAAAGACTGAAATTGTTGGTTTTATTGGTTGGCATATCTTACAAGGGTTTAAGGTTTAAGGTTCAAGGTTTAAAGGTTCAAGGTTTAAAGGTTAAAGGTGCATGGGGTAAAGGGGGTACACGGGGTAAAGGGGGTGCATGGGGATTATCGTACTTTCAGTGTCACCACAGCCAGGACGGCAAGCAGGAGGCTGACGATGATGAAGTGCTGCACGATCTTGGCTTCGTGCATGCCCTTTTTCTGGTAGTGATGGTGCAACGGGGCCATCAGGAAGATGCGCCGGCCCTCGCCATAGCGTTTCTTAGTGTATTTGAAATAGGAGACTTGCATCATCACCGACACCGACTGGGCAAGATACACGCCACAGAGTATCGGGATGAGGAGCTCCTTACGGATAATGATACAGGATACGGCTACCACGCCGCCGAGCATGAGGCTGCCCGTGTCGCCCATGAAAATCTGAGCGGGGAAACAGTTCCACCAATAGAAACCGAGGCAAGCTCCCATAACGGCCGAGGTGAAGATCACCAATTCGCCGATGTTGGGTATATACATGATGTTGAGATAGTCGGCAAACACCACGTTACCCGACACGTAGGCCAGTATGGCAATGGCCACCGCAACCACAGAGGTCGTGCCCGTCGCCAGGCCGTCCAGGCCATCCGTGAGGTTTGCGCCGTTGGACACGGCGGCAATGATGAACACCACCACGATGATGAAGACGATGAACGACCACTTGCCCGTCTCGTCACCCAGCCAGCGGGTGGCCCAGGCGTAGTCCAGTTCATTGTTCTTCACAAAGGGAATGGTGGTTTTGGTGGAATGATGCGGCTCTCCGAAGATTCTCGGCGTCTTCGCATTCTCCTGGTTCTCCACCTCCAGAGCAGTCTCTATCGGGGTCAGCACCGGCTGCGTGGTCGTCTTCTCGCAAATCACCGCACTCGGATGGAAATACATCACCATGCCGACCACCAGGCCGAGGACAATCTGCCCGACCAGCTTCTTGCGCGGCGACAAACCCTCCTTGTTCTTCTTGAAGACTTTGATGTAGTCATCCATGAAGCCTAAGAAACCCAACCAAACGGTGGTGAAGATCATCAGCAAGACATAGATGTTGCGGAGGTCGCAGACCAACAGCACCGGCACCAGAATGGCCGATATGATGATCAACCCGCCCATCGTAGGCGTGCCGGCCTTCTCGCTCTGCCCGGCCAAACCGAGATCGCGAACCGTCTCCCCTATCTGCTTTTTACGCAAAAACTTGATGAAATACTTGCCGATGAAGATGGAGATAATCAGAGACAATACGAATGCCGTCGCCGACCGGAATGAAATGTATTGGAACATACCCGATCCGGGCAAACCTATGGAATGAAGCCATTTAAAAAGGTAATATAACATATTAGGTTAATGGAAAAAATGGTGAAAGAAGTTTATAGTTCAAAGTTCATCGTCATAGTTCAAAATCCCGCCTCACCTCTTCGGTATCATCGAAATGGTGTTTGACGTGGTTGATTTCCTGGTAGTTCTCGTGGCCCTTGCCGGCGACCAGCAGGACGCCGTCGGGTTGCAGGAGCATACATGCGGTTTTGATGGCCTCGCGGCGGTTCTCGATTACGAGCAGGTTCTTGCGTTTTGCAGCGGTGACGCCTGCCAGCATATCGTTGAGGATTGCTTCAGGGTCCTCCGTGCGCGGGTTGTCGGAGGTGAGGATCACGCGGGTGCTGTACTTGCACGCGATGGCCGCCATCTCCGGACGCTTGGTCTTGTCGCGGTCGCCGCCACAACCCACCACCGTGATGACGTCGTGCTTGCGGCGCGTCACCTCCAGGATGGTGGCCAGCACATTTTCCAGCGCGTCGGGCGTGTGCGCATAGTCAACGATGGCGGTGGCCCCGTCAGCGCGGTGTATGAGCTGGAAACGGCCTGCGGCACTCTCCAAAGTGCTCATCTGCATCAGCACCTCATCCTGCGGCATCTCCAAAAGAATCGCCGCACCGTAGATTGCTAACAGATTGTACGCGTTGAATTTGCCGCACAACTTAAAGAAGACCTCGCGGTCGTTGATGCGCATCTGCAAGCCTCTGAAGCCGTCTTCCAGAATCAGCCCCTTGAAGTCGGCGGCGGTCTGCAGACTGTACGTGCAGACCTTGGCGCGGCTGTTCTGCACCATCACCATGCCGTTCTTGTCATCGACATTGGTGAGGGCGAATGCGCTCTTGGGAAGATGGTCGAAGAAGGCCTTCTTGGCTGCTATGTAGTTGACAAAAGTCTTGTGGAAGTCGAGATGATCGTGGGTGATATTACTGAAGATGCCGCCGGCGAACTGCAGTCCGGCAATGCGGTGCTGGCAGATGGCGTGGGAGCTGACCTCCATGAAGCAGTACTCGCAGCCGGCATCCACCATGCGCCGGAGCAGCGCGTTCAGCTCCACGGCATCCGGCGTGGTGTGCGTGGCGGGAATCTCCTCCCAGCCGATCTTGTTCACGATGGTGGAAAGCAGTCCCGTTTGATGGCCCAGCTGCATGAACAGGCGGTGCAACAGCGTCACGGTGGTGGTTTTGCCGTTGGTGCCCGTGATGCCCACCAGCTTGAGCCTGCGGCTCGGATTGTCGTAGAAGGCGGCAGCCAGGTTGCCCAGGGCGACGGTGCTATCGGCCACCTTCACGTACGTGACTCCGGAGGCTGTCTCCTCCGGAAGGGTCTCACACACAACCACCTTGGCGCCGCGCTCCACCGCCTGCGGGATGTAGCGGTGCCCGTCTGTCTGCGTGCCCCGCTGGGCCACGTACAACGGCCCAGCACCCGGCACCCCGGAGGGCTCCACCGCACGCGAGTCGAAGACCACCGCCGTGACCTGCACGCCGGCGTCGCCAACCAGTTCGTGGCGCTTCAGGGATTTCAGTAATTGGGTTAATGGTTTCATATAATGGTGTTATCTTACTTGGTAATAGGTTCGGTTCATTCGAGATACAACTTCACGAGCCGCCGGCCGGCATCGTACTCCTGCCTTTTCACCGTGCCGCGGCCGATGACGGAAACCTGGTAGCCGGCACGGGTGAGCTCCGTCACGGCATCCGAGGCAATCATGTTCTGCACATTCGGCACCCCGCCCTGCTTGCCCAACGACACGGGCTTCACCATCGGAATGGTCCTCGTCTCCGGCTTGCCGTCCTTGCCCACCTTCCTGGTCCGCTCGGGCTGCATCACCAGATAGCGCGTGCTGGCATCGCATGCCACCGTGTCATAGCCCATCTGGTAGAGTATCTTATTGAAATAGCGCCTGTTCATCGGAGTGTTGGTAAAGGCCGGCTTCACCCGGTATTCGGTAATGCTGCGTATGGCACCGAAGTTGTTTTTGTTCATAATGTTGCGCGCAATCTTGCCGAACACATCCACGGCCACCTCACTGTGTTGCGGCACATTGTACATATAGACAATCGCCGTATATTTGGGGGTGTCTTTCGGGAAATAGCCGCAGAAGGAAACCGCGTTGCGGTCGTAATTGTAGGCGCCGCGCTCCTGATCCCAGATGTCGCGCGTGCCGGTCTTGCCCGCAAACGGGCAGGTGGAGTCCTTGTAATGGCGACCCGTGCCATAACGGCCCCACACCACACTGTCAAGGTAGTTGCGCGCCTTCTTCAGCGTCGCCTGCGACACCATCTGCTCCATCAGCACCTCCGGCTCGAAGGTCTGGATGGTGTCAAACTCGTTGGTGACATACTTCACGAAGAGCGGGGCCATCATCTTTCCGTCGTTGGCGATGGCGTTGTAATAGATGAGGGTGCGCAGGATGGGGATATTGAAGCCGGCGCCGAAGCAGGTGCCGTAGTAATTGTCGAAGCGCCCGTCATTGCGGATACCCGCGGGCATCAGATTCCCCAACTGCGTATGGATGGTGTCGAACAGACCGAACTTGGCCAGCTGCGCCCTATAGGCGGCGAAGTTGCGAATCCCGAAAGCGTCGAAGACCATGGAGGCGATACCGATGTTCGAAGAGCGCTGGAAGATTTCGTTCGGCGTGCCCAACGTCTCCCCATGCACCTTGCTGTCACTCTTGGTCTTGCTGATGTAATTGCCCGACTTGGTCGGAATCTTGAAAGTATGGTTGAACATCGGATAGATGCAGGCCGTGTCGTTGGACTTCTTCTCCATAAAAGCCAGCAGTGACGCCAGCTTGAACGTGGAGCCCGGCTCCACCTTGGCGTTGAGGGCGTACTCCATGGTCTCGCTGTAGTAGTTGGCGGCCCCGGGCGTGCGCCGCAGGTTGGAGATGGCCTTGATTTCCCCCGTCTTCGTCTCCATCACTATCACGCACCCCCACTCCGCATTCAGGTCCTCCAATTTCCGGCTCAGCTCGTTGTGCACCACGTTCTGAATCTCCAAATTCAGCGTGGTGTGGATGTTATGGCCATCCACCGGCTCCAGGCGGTCCTTCAGCGGCACCACGGCATGGTTCAGCTCCAGGTACTTCTTGCTACCCTCCTCGCCGGCGAGCACATCGTTCATGAAATACTCCAAACCGTACTTGCGGTCCCCGTCGTACATGCCCAGCGTTCGGCGGCCCATCTCCCCGTAAGGGTTGATGCGCACCGGCCACGGCACAAAGTTGAGGAAACGGCAATAACGGACCGAGTCGACCACCTGGCCCGTCTTGCGATCGGTTTTCTTCTTCACCAGATAGGGCAAATTCTTGATGCAGGCCGTGTCAATGGAGGTGATCCAGCAGTGCTCGTCCCACAACTTGGCCGGAAACACCGTGACATAGCGACGGTTCTTATAGCTGTTGGAGAAGAGCTTATAGTAATGATTCTCGGAATATTTCGGGAAGCGGTCCTTGAACTGCTTATAGAAATCGGCGGCCAGGTGCTTGAGCAGCGCATCCGTCTCCGCGCCACTGTACTTCGACGTGGCGTACTCCTTGGCGAAAGCCTTGCCGTCGAATGCCACCTCAAAAATTGTATAGTTGCCCATGAGCAGACGCCCGTGGTCGTCGTAAATCTCCCCCCTGTCGGGCCGCAACGTGTTCTCTCGCACAAAACAGTTGCACGTGGAGTCCACCTTATCCTCCCAGCCCTCCACCGTGGTATCGACACACTCCTTGCCGGTTCCGGAAGCCAGCGCACTCTCGAAGAACGAAAGATAGCAGATCTTCACCACGCAGGCGATAGCCAGGAACAACATGCAGAGGCGCACAATGCCCATCCGCACGAAGCTCACACCGGTATTCTTGTCGTTAGGGGTCATAGGGTTAATGGGGTAATGGGGTAAAAGGGGTAAATGAGGTAAATGAGGTTTGTAAGGTTTGTAAAGTTCAGTCTTTGGTCGTTGGTTTTTGGTCGTTGGGCTTCAGTCTCCATCTCCGTTTCTTCGGGGCTTCCCGTTTCACTCGTATCGTATAGTTTTGCTCTTTGTTGAGCTGCACATAGCCGCGGGCTTCCATCTTCTTGACCAGGATCTGGTTCTCCTCGTAGGGGATGAACTGGTTGTTGGCTTTGAGTCGGCTGAGTTCGGCTTTGTACTGGTTCTCGAGGCGCGTGATCTCCCTTTTCTTCTCCGTGATGCGCTGCTCGCTGATGACCATCACGGCCATGAGCAGGAGCAGGAAGAGGATATAAGGGTACCACGGGCGCATCTGGCGGCTGAGCAGGAACTCGCCGCCAAAAACGTCTCTCAGCATATAGAAGAACTTGCGTCTCTCCTTCGGCTGGGGCTCTTCGCTATGGGTTGTTGATCTCATGAGGCGTTACGATTATCTTTTCTGCGATGCGCAGTTTCGCACTACGCGCACGGGGGTTGGTTATGGTTTCCTGATCGTCAGGGGTAATGGCTTTGCGGGTGACCGCCTTGAAGGGTGTGAGCGGGTTGCCGAAGAAGTCCTTCTCCACCTCGCCGGTGAGGTTGCCCGACCGCATGAAGTTCTTCACCAGGCGGTCCTCCAGCGAATGGTAGGCGATGACAGCCAGCCGCCCGCCCGTGTTCAACGCGGCAGGGGTCTGCTGCAAAAAGGACTCCAGCACCTCCATCTCCTTGTTCACCTCGATGCGGAGGGCCTGGAATATCTTCGACAGGAACTTGTTCTCCTTGCCCTTCGGAAGGCAGGGCTTGAGCACCTCCGCCAGCCGGGCGGTGGTCTCTATGGGTTGCACGGCACGCTCGCGCACAATCTGGCGGGCCAGGCGGCGGCCCTCCGACAGCTCCCCATACGTGTAAAACAGACGGCTGAGCTGCGCCTCGTCGTAGTTGCCCACCACCTCGCGGGCCGAGACACCGGCACGGTTGTTCATCCGCATGTCCAGCCGGCCGTCGCGACTGTACGAGAACCCGCGGTCGGGGGTGTCTATCTGGTGGGAGGAGACGCCGAGGTCGGCGAGAATGCCATCCACCGGATACATATTGTAATATTGGAGAAAGCGCGTCAGGTTCTTGAAATTGGAGGGAACGAAAAGGAAACGGGGGTCGTCAATCACGTTGGCGGCGCTGTCCGCATCCTGGTCGAAGGCCACCAGCCGCCCGCCGGCGTCCAGCTTCTCCAAAATGGCACGCGAATGGCCGCCGCCGCCGAAGGTGACATCGACGTACACGCCCGACGGGTTCCAGACCAGCCCGTCCACCGAAGGATGCAGCAAAACCGGGTCATGATAGCTCATCGGCGCCCTCCTTTCCCGATTGAAAATGTCCCAAATGGATCTCTTCGTTCAACTTCTCCAACTCCTCCGGCGTCATGTCGAACTTATCATGATATTTACTACAATTCCATATCTCTATCTTGCCGTTGTCGAGCAGAAGAACTATCTCTTTCTCAATGTCATACTGCTCCATCAGCGGCTTGGGAATCACAATGCGGTCCTGCGCGTCGCACTCCAGACAGGCCGTGTTGCGCAAGAAGGCGTTGCGGTACTGCTTCACCAAGGTGAGATTCCGGTTCAACGAGTTCAAATAGGCCATCTGCCCCTCATACGCCTTGGAAGACCAGAGCATGATGTGCTCGCCAAATCCGTGCGTCACGTAAAAGGCCTTGCGCTCATCCTCCGGCAACGCCCGCAACAAAGCCGCCGGCAATTTCACCCGGCCGCTCCGCTCGACGGAAACCTCCCAATAACCATAATCAAAAGTCGGCATATTTTTTACTCATTTTAGCGCCCCAAAAATAGAATTTTTTCTTTATCTCTTCCATAAATTCAATAAAAAATTTTATCAACACTTATTTTTATACATAACTATCTGAATATCAATATGGAATTTTTTGGAAAAAATTTATTTCACATCTACGTTATCAACATTAAACTATTGATAACACGACAATTAAATCCATTATACTCTATCAAAATATTATCTTGCTTTAAATCAATATATTAGATATAAAGATATGAAATATAGGTGTTGATAAGTGCTTTTTCACCCCCTTGTTTCGGAATTTTTTGGAAAAAAATGGAAAAATGCGGAATGATGAATCTTTTTGTAAATTTGCACTCTAATTTTGCCGTTATGAAAAACAGTGTTTTGATTTCCGTTCTGCTCCTCTGTTCCGTCACCCTGTCCGCACAGCCGAATGCGCTTGAAATGTCTGAAAATTCGGGAATTATGATGGAGGACTTTGTCTATGTCAAGGGCATCAGGAGCGTGACCCTGCTGCCGGTGGACCAGATCCACGGCGAGCCGATCGCCCAGCTCGGCGCCGGCGACGAACAGCTGACCCTCGCCTTCGACGACCTGGAACAGCAGGACCGCTTCTATAAGTACACTTTCATCCATTGCACCCACGACTGGAAACCGTCGGACATGAACCCGATAGAGTACCTGGACGGCTTCATGGAAGACGAGCTGGCCCAGTTCGACCACTCCTTCAACACGGTGACGCGCTACGTGCACCACACGCTCGACTTTCCCAACCAGAACATGCGCTTCAGCCGCTCCGGGAACTACATCCTGTACGTGTACGACGACACGCCCGAGAACCCCGTGCTCACGCGCCGCTTCATGGTGCTGGAGCCTGATCCCGTGGGCATTGAGGGCGAGGTGCACGCCGCCTCCGACGTGAACGACCGCTTCACCAAACAGGAGGTGGACTTCTCCGTGACCACCGGCCGCTACATCATCCGCAACCCCGCCATGACCGTGCACGCCACCATCAAGCAAAACGGACGCTGGGACAATGCCATCTACGGGCTCACCTACCGCTCCAGCTACCCCGGCGTGCTCAGCTTCGACTACGACGACGGCCGCAACACCCTGCCCGGCGGCGCCGAGTTCCGCACCTTCGACATCAGCACCCTGCACTCCAACGCCGACCGCATCGTCGGCATCACCTACGCCAACCACGAAAACCAAGCCTACGTGCTCCAGGACGACGCACGCCCCTTCGGCGCCTACGAGAGCCGCAGCACCATGAACGGCGACTGCTTCTTCCGCAACCGCGACATGCAAAACAAGTTTTCCGAAGACTACGTGAACACCCATTTCACCCTCAAATGCCCATTCCCCATCACAGATGGCGACGTCTATGTCTTCGGCAAACTCACCGACTGGCGCATCCTCCCCGAAGCAAAACTCAAGTACAACAACGTTTACCAGTACTGGGAGACCGACTTCCTCATCAAACAGGGCATGTTCAACTACCAGTATGTCTATGTCCCCGCCGGCACCAACACCATCGACGCCACCTACATCGAAGGCAGCCACTACGAAACCAGCAACCAATACACCATCTTCATCTATTTCCAGGAAGAAGGCTCCTCCTACGACCGCCTGATAGGAGCAAGGACGGTGAACGGGGAACGGTAAACGGTACAAGGGGTATAAGGTACACGGTAAACGGTACAAGGTACAAGGTAAACGGTACAAGGGGTACAAGGTGTCCCATTCCCCGTTCACCTTGTACCGTTCACCGTGTACCGTTTACCGTTCACCATTTAGCAATATTTTGTCATCCCGGAAATATTTTTTTACATTTTCTCATTTTAAATCATAATTTATATTTGAAAAAATGTTATTTTTGCGGCGTAAAAATGCCAGACATTTTTTACAGGAGGGCGGACACTTGTGACTGGATCAGCGACAACCCGAATTCCGACAACTAAACATTTCTTTTCCGGATGCCCCTCCCCTTTTCTCCATTTTTTTTTAATGGAGGAATGGGAAAATTGTCTGATGCCGAATTGTTAAAATTCTAAAACTCCCGCACACTGGACACGAACGTTCTGCACTGGTTTGCCCTGAAGGTGTTCTTCAACAAGGTTCTTTCGATTGAGTCTGAATTGAAGAGACTGGAAACAGAGTGCTACTACCCGATCAAACTCGTGGAGCATGAGCACAATGGCAAGCGCACGGTGGCGAAGGAACCCGCCGTCAGCTCGCTCATCTTTTTCCGCAGCACCGTCCCGCAGGCCGAGGCGATCCAAAAAGAACTCGAAGGACGCGTCATCCTCTACCGGTACCGCAGCTCCCGCAAACCGGCCGTCATTTCCGACGAGGAGATGCGGGTCTTCAAACTGGTCACCTCCGCCCAACATTCCGACATGGACTACCTGGACGCCGAAGCCATCAACTTCAAGAAAGGCCAGCGCGTCCGCGTCACCGGCGGAATCTTCGAGGGCGCCGAAGGCTACATCCAGCGCATACACGGCAACAAACGCCTCGTCGTCGCCATCGAAGGCATCGTCGCCGTCGCCACCTCCTACATCCCCTCCTGCTTCCTCCAGAAAATCGAACCCTGAACCCTGAACCCTGAACGATGAACGATGAACTATGACCTTGAACCTTGAACCTTGAACCTTGAACCCTGAACCTTGAACCTTGAACCCTGAACCTTAAACCTTGAACCTTGAACCCTGAACCCTGAACCTTGAACCTTGAACCTTGAACCTTAAACCTTAAACCTTGAACCTTGAACCTTAAACCTTAATCCCCCCATATATCATGAAAAAACATCTCATCCCATTTTTGGCAGTTTTATTGTTGATGTCTTCTTGCGCCACCAACAAAAAGGTCAACTATTTCCAGGATATCCAAAAGCGCAAGGATACCACCACCACGATGGTGAAACCCGATCCGGACATCCGCCTGCGACCGGAGGACAAGATCTACATCCAGGTCAACAGCCGCGACCCGGAACTGGCTGCCCTGTTCAACTTGAACACCCGCGACCAGCAAACAGGAACGTCAAGAAGAGAGCTTGGTTATACGGTTCTGAAAGACGGAACGATAGATTTCCCTGTGTTGGGTTACATCCCCGTGGCAGGCAAAACCCGTGACGAACTGGCCGCCTACATCAAAACGGAACTGATCAACCGCAACCTGGTCAACGACCCTGTAGTCACCGTGGATTTCATGAACCTGCAATTCTCCATCATGGGTGAAGTGAACAATCCGGGAACATACAGTATCACCCATAACAGTTTCACCATCCTGGATGCCCTCTCAGCGGCGGGAGACATGAAAATCAGCGGTAAGCGTAAAAACATTCTCTTGCTCCGTCCCGACAGCCTCGGACAGATGACGGCCTACAACATCGACATGCGCAACTTTGCCAGCGTGCATAACTCACCCGCCTACTACATCCATCAAAACGACTACATCTACGTGGAGCCCAACCGGAAACAGGCTAACGAATCCACCGTGAACGGGAATACCGTCCAGTCTGTGAGCTTCTGGATGTCCCTCATCACGTTCATCTCCTCCATGGCTACGACCGTGTCCATTTGGCTGGCCAAATAGTTTTCACTTAACCGACAATTCCAAACCCTTAATTTCTACACAATGGAAGAAAATCAAAACAACAGCATAACGAGTGTTGAGCAGCAAGGCGAGAATAACATTGACATCAAGGCGATTTTTTACCTGTGTCTCTCCCGCTGGTACTGGTTCCTGATTTCCGTAATCGTGATGTTAGGCCTGGCCACTTTCTATCTGCTCAAAACGGTTCCGCAATACACCCGGTCCGCCAAGATGTTGGTGAAGTCGGACGACAAAGGGCGCTCCACCATGGACATGAATGAATTCTCCGACCTGGGTCTGTTTCGTAATGAAGTCAACATCAACAACGAACTGATGACCATCACCTCCCTCGACAACATCGAGCAGGTGGTGCGGAATCTGCATCTGGACATGAACTACACCCAAGAGGGCATGTTTCATCCCGAGTTGCTGTATGGCAAGTCTCTCCCGGTAAAAGCGGAGATTATCGGCATTAATGACCTGACCTCAGCGTCATTCGAGATGAAAATCCAGAAAAACAAAGTCACCCTTTCGGATTTCGTCTTGAATGGAGAGGAAAAAAGCGGTACTGTGACGACAAAACTGAAGGATACCATAGCTACGCCCGTCGGAACGGTTTGTGTACGAGGCACCGAATATTTCGTCCCCTCCCAAAAATATGAACCCATCAAGGTAACCCGGTACCCCATTGCCTCTGCTGCAGGTGCCTACAAAGGCAAGATCAGCGTGGCATTGGCAGCAAAACAGACGGACATCATGACCATCACAGCCGTGGATATCTCCAAAAGCAGAGCCGATGATGTGATTAACATGCTGATTGCCGTCTATAACGGCAACTGGTTACGGGACAAGAACCAGATTACGGTTAGCACCTCCCTCTTTATCGACGACCGTCTGCAGGTGATTGAACAGGAGCTGGGCAACGTGGAAAGCGACATCTCCTCCTACAAGAGCGTGAACCTGATGCCGGACGTTAACGCTGTAGCTGACATGTACTTGAGCGAAAGCGGTGCCACCAAAAGCAGAATCACCGATATCAACAACCAAATCTCCCTCACACGATATATCCGCAATTTCCTGGCTAATGAGGCCGGAAGAGACCAGCTGCTACCGGTGGCCTCCGGCATCACAGGCGGCAATATCGAGAGCCAGATTAGCAGTTACAATACCATGATGCTGCGCCGCAACAGTCTGGTGGCCAACAGCAGCGAGCAGAACCCCCTCGTGCAGGATTTGGATGTGAAACTGGCCACCATGCGCCAAACCATTATTGCCAGTATTGACAATCAATTGGCAACGCAACAACGCCTTTTGAGCAGCCTGCAGGGCACCGACCGGCAAATCAGCGCCCACTTGGCCGCCAACCCAAACCAGGCCAAATACCTGCTCTCCGTGGAGCGCCAGCAAAAGGTGAAAGAGGCCCTTTACCTCTTCCTCCTCCAGAAACGCGAGGAGAATGAGCTGTCCCAAGCCTTCACCGCCTACAACACCCGTATCATCGAGAAACCGCACGGCCCCGGCGGCCCCTCCAAACCGAACAAGCTTATGATCAGGCTCATCGCCCTTGTCATTGGTTTGGCCATCCCGGCCCTCATTCTCTTCCTGCAGGAATACCTGGATACAACGGTGCGCGGCCGTAAGGATTTGGAAAAATCCACCGTGCCTTTAATTGGAGAAATCCCATTGGCCATGAGTGCCGCAGAGCAGAAAAAACATAAGAAAGCCATGCGGAGAAAGAAAAAGGAGCAGGAGGAACAGGAGGTGAAGAAAGGATTTGCCGGAGCGGTGTTGGTGAAACATGGCAGCCGGAATATCATCAACGAGGCTTTCCGAGTACTGCGTACCAATATCGAGTTCATGGCTAAGGACAAGGATTCCAATGTCTTTATGATTACCTCTTTCAACCCTGGGTCTGGCAAATCCTTTATCACCATCAATTTGGCGGTCGCCTTGGCCATCAAAAAACGGAAAGTCATTGTGATTGACGGTGACTTGCGCCATGCCTCCCTCTCCTCCTATATCTTCTCGCCGAAGAAAGGATTAGCCAACTACCTGGCCCGGCAGACGGATGATGTTAACGAGGTGATTCTGCCCAGCGACGACTACCCCGGACTGAGCTACCTGCCTGTAGGTACGATTCCGCCCAACCCGACGGAACTTTTGGAGGATGAGCGCTTTGGAAAGCTCATCGCCGGTTTCCGCAAGGAGTACGATTATGTGCTTATCGATTGCCCGCCGGTGGACATTGTAGCCGACCCGCAGATTATCAACAACTACGTGGACCGTACCATGTTCGTGGTTCGTGTCGGATTGATGGAACGCAAGTTGCTGCCAGAGCTTGAGAATCTTTACAAAACTCAAAAATACCACAACCTTTCCATTGTACTCAACGCCTCTACTGGCACCGACGGACGCTATGGATACAGCCGCTACGGCTACCGGTATGGGTACAAATACGGCTACAAGTATGGATACCGCTATGGCTATAAATACGGCTACAACTATGGTCAAAGCCACTACGGCTACTACCATGAAGACGAAGAAGAGAAGTAAAGAACCAGGCCGGGGTAGTATACTAATAATTCCCCTTCTATTCTAGATTTGACGAATGAGCGAGGGCAGAGGAAAAACTTGTTTTTGCTATGCCGAGCGAAGAGGAAAAGCAGGCTTGCCTGCAATGGGTGCCCGAAGGGCGGGGTAGTAATATATGTTCACAAAATACACTATCATTTCCCAACTCACGTCTTTCACCGACTGCCACTCCCACATTCTGTATGGAGTGGATGACGGGGTGAAAACCTTGGAGGTGTCGTTGAAAGTACTGCAACGATATGAAGAGATAGGCATTGCCGAGGTGTGGTGCACGCCGCATATCATGGAGGATGTTCCCAACACGACAGATGCGCTGCGTGCCCGTTTTGCAGAACTGAAAGCGGCCTACAACGGCCCCATACGGCTGCACCTCGCCGCCGAGTACATGATGGACCAGCTTTTTGAAGAGAGACTCGAAAAAAAAGACCTGCTTCCCCACGGGGAAGAGGGCAACCATTTGTTGGTAGAAACCTCCTACTTCACCCCACCCATGGGCTTGCACGATATCCTGAAACAGATTAAATCGTTGGGCTATTTCCCCATACTCGCCCACCCCGAGCGCTATGTCTATATGGACAAGGAGGACTACCGCACCCTTAAAGAGAAAGAGATTCTCTTCCAACTCAACCTCTCCTCGCTCGCCGGTGCCTACGGTCCCGAAGCCGAAAAAAAAGCCCGCTGGCTCCTCAAGAAAAGCTTCTACAACTACGCCGGCTCCGACCTGCACTCCCTCCGCAACATGGAATTTTGGGAGAAAAAAATACCCAAACGCTACGCGGAAGCCATTAAGCTACTAAGACATTAATATGATATATTCAAGATTTAAAAAGAACATAAATTATTAATCATCAATTATCAACTATCTATTATGAAAAAAACTATTTTAATGGCCGTTTGCTTCATATTAACGGCAAGTTTCGCATTCGCACAAAGCGACACCACATCCAACAAAAAGAACAGCAAATTCCACGGTACCGTGATGAGCAAGCCCAACAAGGTAGACTATGGTTTCTATTATGGCTATGGAGCTGGCAATCTTGCTAACACAGGCGGTTTGGTCCTCGACATCAACTGTGCCAAAAACAACTACCGTACCCGCATTGCCTTGGAAGGAATGGAAAGATGGTACTGGGTAGGAGCTTCTGTTCACGCCCAATATTTGATTCCCATCGTAGGGGGGCTCTATTTATACCCCTCCGTCGGTATTCGGGGGGAAATTCACAATACATGGTCTAAATCCTACTGCCAGAATCATGGTATTGAATACGATCCGAACGCGAAGTGGGGTCCTGGAAGTTGGGGCATCGGTGGTGATTTCGGCGGAGGTCTGGAATACCAGTTCTGTCCCTTCGTAGCCCTATTTGCAGAAGGTAAATATTCCGTTATGTACAACACTGACCACCGCTGGCAAGCCAACATCGGCCTCACCTTCCACTTCGGCAAAGGGCATAGAGAAGTCGAATAGTGATTGGCAATTGTGTGAAAACACCCACGTCACTTGCCATGCTGATTCTATGTAAGTATAAATCAAAACGATAAATACTTTAACCCTATGAAAATTTCAGTAGCAGGGACAGGCTATGTGGGCATGAGCATTGCCACATTGCTTGCACAGCATAACGAAGTCACCGCTGTGGATGTGGTTCCAGAGCGTGTTGATATGGTGAATCATCGCAAGTCACCCATTCAGGATGATTATATCGAAGAATACCTGTCCACCAAACCCCTCAACCTTAAGGCGACCCTCGACCAGGAAGCCGGCTACCGTGATGCCGACTTTGTAGTCATCGCTGCCCCTACCAACTACGACACCCAAAAGAACTTCTTCGACACCAGTGCCGTGGAAGCGGTGATTGATGCTGTGCTGAAGGTAAACCCAGATGCGGTGATGGTCATCAAGAGCACCATCCCCGTGGGCTACACCCGATCACTGTATATGAAGTATCAAAAGAAAGGCGTGAAGAGGTTCAACCTACTTTTCTCGCCCGAATTCCTGCGCGAGAGCAAGGCTTTGTACGACAACCTCTATCCCAGCCGCATTATCGTTGGCATCCCAAAGATGATGGGTGAGGAATACAAAGAAGAGAATGAGGCTATCGCAACCCTCACCAATCTTGAGTGGATTACGGAGCGTGCACACCAGTTTGCTAACTTACTGAAAGAAGCCGCTATCAAGCAGGATGTGCCAACGTTGTTCATCGGAATGAAGGAAGCGGAGGCAGTCAAGTTGTTTGCCAACACCTATTTGGCTCTCCGCGTCAGCTACTTCAACGAGCTGGACACCTATGCCGAGATGAAAGGTCTCGATACCCAGGCCATCATTGAGGGTGTGGGCCTTGACCCGCGCATCGGCACGCATTACAACAACCCCAGCTTCGGCTATGGCGGCTACTGCCTGCCCAAGGATACCAAGCAACTCTTGGCCAACTATGCCGATGTGCCTGAAGACCTGATACGGGCCATCGTTGACAGCAATGCCACCCGCAAGGACTTCATCGCCGAGCAGGTGCTGCACAAGGCTGGCTATTACGAGGCAAACAGCCAGTGGGATGCCAGTCGTGAGCAGAAGTGCGTCATCGGTGTATATCGATTGACCATGAAATCCAACTCTGATAACTTCCGCCAAAGTGCCATCCAAGGCATCATGAAGCGCATCAAGGCTAAGGGTGCTCAAGTAATAATCTATGAGCCTACGCTCAAAGACGGCGATTCCTTCTTCGGCTCGCTGGTAGTCAACGACCTTGCAAAGTTCAAGTCGCAGAGCCAAGCTATCATTGCCAACCGCTATGATGCTTGTTTGGACGATGTAGTTGAGAAGGTTTACACAAGGGATATTTTTAAACGCGATTAGCGTTAGTTCACTTTTAAAACACATTATTGGCTTGATCTCTTACATGCTTCAAAATTTATTGATGACAAACAATACAAATCATTGGATTCCGATTGTTCAGAATTGATAAAATTACCAACTGCAATAACAAAAAGTAAACAAAATAATTCTCAATTATAAAAAATGTCAGTATTTGAATCCAAAATCCTCCTCATCACTGGTGGCACCGGCAGCTTCGGCAACGCTGTGCTGAACCGTTTCTTGCGCACCGACATAGGTGAAATTCGCATCTTCTCACGCGATGAGAAGAAACAGGACGATATGCGCCACGATTTTCAGGCGCGTATGCCTGAAGTGGCCAATAAAATCAAGTTCTACATCGGCGATGTACGCAACAAAAGCACGCTGAAATACGCAATGCAAAATGTGGACTACGTCTTCCATGCAGCAGCCCTCAAGCAGGTGCCAAGTTGCGAGTTTTTCCCAATGGAGGCAGTGAAGACCAACGTCATCGGTACGGACAATGTCCTCGATGCGGCCATTGCTGCCGGGGTGAAGTGCGTG
>CAJODA010000064.1 GCA_905233745.1 uncultured Bacteroidales bacterium | reverse complement strand
TTCCATCTTCGCACAGGACCGCTATGCCATCGAGAAGGCTGAGCAGATGCTCCGTCACTCTGCCGGCAACTTCTACATCAACGACAAGCCGACAGGCGCTGTGGTGGGTTGCCAGCCCTTTGGCGGCGCACGTGCTTCCGGCACCAACGACAAGGCCGGCAGTATGCTTAACCTTGTCCGCTGGATTAGCGCCCGCTGTATAAAGGAAACATACGTCCCTGCTACTGACTACGGCTATCCCTTCCTCGCCAAATAGTTTGACATTTATTATATTATAGGGGCCTGCTCTTTGGCCCCTATTTTTTTTAAATCTTTAAACCTGTCCTTTTTTAATACGTCTCTTTCCCGTTTTTTAATTTTTTATCAATGAAATATACTTTTTTGACTGTTTGTTTTGTGTTAATCGCAGCCACAACATTTGCGCAAAATGAAAATGTTCCGCAAACAAAAGCAGCCCAAACACAGTTTTCGCTTGAAGAGTGCATCAGCTATGCGGAGGAGCATAATTACCAGTTGAAAACCGCTGAATTAAACATAACATCCTCCAAAATCAGTCTTAAACAAGCCAAAGAAAACATAGCCCCAACCGTTTCGGCTTCCGTAACCCAAGGACTTGGAACCAATCATTATCAGAATTCTGTCTCCTGGAATGGAAATTATGGCATTAGCGCCGGCATGACACTGTTTAACGGTCTGAGCAGTGGAGCAGTCGGGGTTGGAATTAGAACAAAACAAAAACAGTGTCAAGATCTCCATTATCCAAGCCTTTTTAAACATCATGATGAATGAAGACATGTTGGAATATCAGCAGAAGGTGGTGAAAAGCAGCCAGGAGCAGATGGAGCAAGGAGAACAGCAGTTCAAGGTAGGAAAGATCCTGGAGAGTGAGTATAAGATGCTGCAGGCACAATACACCTCCGACCGTTTCAATATAGAAAACACCAAAATCAAAATACAGAATAACTATTTGACACTTAAAAACCTGCTGGCTATAGATCCTGCGACAGAAATTACCATCGTTCGTCCCGACAGTGCCACCTTGTTCAAGAGTTTGGAGATTCCTGAGATGCAGGAGATGATGAGCCGCTCGATGAATTACCTGCCAGAGTTGAAAATCAAGGAGAATGCTATTACAGATGCCGAATACAGTGTAAAGTTGCAAAAAGCCAATTATTATCCGAGTCTCTCTTTGAATGCCGGCATCAGCACGGGATACAACAATACCAACTTGGCCACCAACGTCGGCTGGGGCACACAATTGTGGCATGGGCTGGGCGAGAATGTGGGTCTCAATCTCAGCATACCCATTTATCAGCGCAGTACAGTACGTCATAACGTGCAGCAGGCCCAGCTGCGTGTGCAACAGGCGGAATTGAGCCAGAAAGAGACGGAGCACCAAATCAGTCGTGAGCTCCAACAGTATTATATGGATGTTCTCTCAGCCCAAAACGACTATCTTGTGGCTGAAGCCCAGAAAGATGCTTATGAAGCCAATTACAACACTTATAACTTCAAGTTCAAGTACGGCTCAGTAACCGCCGTAGATCTTATCCAACAACAAACTAATTACCTAAATCAACTCAACAAATACATGCAGGCCAAGTATTCTTTTGTCCTTGAACGTAAAATTCTCGATGTGATGATGGGGATACCAGTGAAGTTTTAGGTTGAAATATTGAAATGTAATTATAAAACTCAACTCAAAATATGAAAAAGTCGAAAAAATTCTGGTGGATTACAGGTATTATTGCGGCAGTCGTAATACTGTTTATTCTGATGATTGTGGTCAAAAAGGGTAAGCATGCCGAGATGCAGATTAATACAGTGCGGAGCACTGTTGACAGCATAGAGGTGACCGTCACGGCCACTGGCGAGTTGCAGCCCGTTTACAAAGTGGATGTGGGTACGCAAGTGTCCGGTATTGTGGAGCACATCTATGTGGATTTCAACTCTGTGGTGAAGAAGGGCCAGTTGTTGGCTGAACTTGACCGTTCCAACTTGAACGAGCAGCTGACCCAGGCGCAGACCAGTGTGTCGAACGCGCGCAGCAACCTGACGCTGGCACAGCAGCAGTACGACCGCGTGAAGGCGTTGTACGACAATAAAGCGGCTACGCTGGAATCGTATGAGTCGGCAATCAATTCCCTGAACCTGGCACAAAACCAGCTCAAGACGGCGCAATCGGAGCTGTCACGTGCACAGACCAACCTCTCATACGCCACCATCTACTCGCCAATTGATGGTGTTATCATGGACAAGGCTGTAGAAGAGGGCCAGACGGTGGCCTCTTCGTTCAGCACCCCCACGCTTTTTACCATTGCCAATGACCTGACGCAAATGCAGGTGGAGGCCTCTGTGGATGAGGCTGACATCGGCGAGGTGAAGGCAGGTCAGCCAGTAACATTCACCGTGGATGCTTTCCCCGATGATGTGTTTTCAGGCACAGTAAAGGAGGTCCGCATCAACCCGACGGTTACCGCCAATGTTGTCACATACACCGTGATTATCAATGCTCCTAACCCCGACACCAAGCTTTTCCCCGGTATGACCGCCAGTGTGACCATCACCACCAAGAAGGAGAGCGGCATTTGTATCCCAATGACGGCCCTGTTCACCTCTCTGGAACCTGAAATGCTCAAGCAGTTTGAGAAAAAGGGTTATACTTTCCAATCTCTGTATAAGAATCAGGAGGAACTCACCCAAGGGTTGAAGGATATAACCAAGAAGACCATTTGGATAAAGAAGGGGGAGAAGAGTTATGAGCAGATTAGCGTGACGACAGGTTTGAATAATGGTGTGAAATCTCTGATTACAGACGGATTGCAGGAGGGCGTTGAGGTGGTGACAAGTGTCAGTGAGATTATGTCTGGAAAGCATCCGGGCATGGATGAAAAAGGTTCCAATCCGTTTATGCCCGGCAGACCGGAAAGAAAGACCAGATAGTTATGGCAAAAGACATTTTGAAAGTAGAAAAACTGGAGCGGGTGTTCCGTGTGGGCAGTGAGGACGTACGCGCCTTGCGAGGCATTTCGTTCTCCATAACGGAGGGTGAATTTGTGAGCATTATGGGTACAAGCGGTTCTGGCAAATCAACATTGTTGAACATTCTGGGCTGTTTGGACACGCCAACCGGCGGAGATTACATTATTGATGGGGTTTCCATTAAGAACTTGAGCAAGAATGAGATGTCCACGCTGCGTAATCGCAAAATCGGGTTTGTGTTCCAAAACTACAATCTTTTGGCTCGCACCACAGCTATTGAGAATGTGGAGTTGCCGTTGATTTACAACAGCAGTGTGCCGGCCAGGGAGCGCCGTGACAGGGCGATTGAGGCGCTGAAGCTGGTGGGGTTGGAGAACAGAATGGAACACATGCCAAATCAGCTCTCTGGTGGTCAGCAACAGCGTGTGGCCATCGCCCGTGCCCTTGTGAATGACCCGGTCATCCTCTTGGCTGATGAGGCCACCGGTAATCTGGACACCCGAACCTCATACGAGATAATGAGCCTGTTTCAGGATTTGCATGCGCAGGGCAAAACCATTGCTTTTGTGACACACGAGCCCGACATCGCCATGTTTACCACTCGCAAAATCAGGCTTCGTGACGGCCAAATCATCGAAGATGCCCCCATTGACACACAGTCGGCAGCTGATGCCCTGGCGGCCCTCAATCTCCAAAAAGAAGAATAAGCTATGAACATTGGAAATCTTATAAAAGTTGCTATCAATTCGCTGTTCCGCAATAAGATGCGAACCGCTCTGACGATGCTTGGCATCGTTATTGGTATCGCCTCCGTTATTGCCATGGTTAGTATTGGACAGGCTTCCACCCAAAGTGTCAGGTCTGAACTCTCCTCCATGGGTTCCAATATGATTATGATTATGCCCGCCCGCCAGAGTAGGGGAGGCGTGGATATGGGTATGTCCTCATCCAAGTCTTTGGACAATAAGGATTTGGAGTCTCTTAAGAAAAACACCCGATATGTGGCGGCTGTTTCGCCTATGGTTAGTAGCAGCAAGCAGCTGATTTATGGCAATAACAACCATAGTTGTTCCATCAACGGTGTGGATCCGTCATACCTGGAGATTCGCAAGTACGATTTGAAGGACGGGGTGATGTTCACAGACGATGATGTGAAGCGATACAACAAGGTGTGCGTTGTCGGACAGACGGTGGTGAACGAACTGTTCACCAATGGAGAGAATCCTATTGGTAAAACCATACGTTTCGGCTCTATCCCCATGACAGTCATTGGTGTTTTGGCGGAAAAGGGACAGAATGGTATGGGTAATGATCAGGATGACATTGTTTTGGCTCCGTATACCACCATTCAGAAGCGTTTTTTGGGTATTACCTATTTCAATATGATGTTTGCTTCAGCCACAACGGAGGAGGAGTCGGAGTTGGCAGCAACGGAAATCACGTACATATTGCGCAGCAATCACGGCATCAAAAACCCGGCCGATGATGATTTCGACATTCGTACGCAGGAGGAGTTGGTCTCTACTATGAGTTCCATCACGGGACTGATGACCACGCTTTTGGCTGCCATAGCCTCCATTTCCCTGATTGTGGGTGGTATTGGTATTATGAACATCATGTATGTGACGGTAACCGAACGCACCAAGGAAATCGGTTTGCGCATGGCAATCGGGGCGCACAACCGCGACATCAAGCTTCAATTTCTCTGTGAGAGTGTGATATTGAGCCTGATAGGTGGGTTGATAGGCATTGTTTTCGGGCTGATTATCTCATACGTTGCCTCCAAATTGATGAAAATGCCATTTGTAGTGAGTGAAATGGCCATTATCATTTCCTTTTTGGTTTGTGCACTCACCGGTGTTTTCTTCGGCTGGTATCCCGCCAAAAAAGCCGCCAATATGGATCCTATTTCCGCGTTGCGCTATGAATGAAATGAACATGTATCTTAATTTTTCAGGTAGAATGATTTCTTTGGAATCCCCATTAATCATGGGGATTCTGAATGTTACGGACGATTCCTTTTACGATGGCGGTCAGTATGTGACCGACGAGGCGGTTGTTGGGAGGGCAGGGGAGATGCTGTCAGCCGAGGCGGACATCATTGATATTGGAGCCATGTCAACGCGCCCTGGGGCGGCGGATATTTCCGAAGAGGAAGAGGTTGACCGCATAGAGAAGGCCGTGCGGCTTGTAAAGAAGCAATTCCCGCAAGCTGTGGTGTCGGTGGACACCTGGCGCGCTTCAGTGGCCCGTGCCGCCGTGCAGTGCGGAGCTGACATGATTAACGACGTCTCCGGCGGCACGTTCGACCTCGCCATGATTCCCACAATCGGCCAGTTGCAGGTGCCTTATTGCCTGATGCACACACCCGCCAAGCCGGATGTAATGCAGCAACACACCGATTATCAGGATATTATTGCCGAAATGTTGCAATTCTTCGGTCAGCAGATTGAAAAATTGCACGAGACTCATGTGCACGATATCATCCTTGACCCTGGTTTTGGCTTTGGCAAAACCTTGGAACAGAATTATTTCGTTTTGCAGAATTTGGAGGCGTTTAAAGTCTTTAACCTGCCCATCTTGGTTGGAGTTTCCCGTAAATCCATGATTTATAAATTATTGGAAACAACACCAAGAAATGCTTTGAATGGAACCACTATAGTAAATACCCTTGCCCTGATGAAAGGTGCCCATATTCTCCGTGTACACGATGTGAAAGAGGCCGTTGAGGTTCGGAAAATTTGTGGTATGTTGAAATAATGAATTAAAATACCAAGTATATAATTATTCGATAAACAGATATTTATTGAATTGGTCGCAATTCCACGGCAAAACCCATAGCAGCGGCAATACGATACAAGGTGGATACAGAAGGGACGATGAGTCCTCGCTCAACCCGGGAAACATACCCTTTATCGGTTCCGATTCTTCTGGCAAGTTCCTGTTGAGTGAGTCCGGATTTTTTTCTTGCATCAAGTAAAATCTGAGCATTGTATTCCTCCCATGCCTTATCTTCCGCAATTTTTCTGGATTCAGACCCCTTGGGGCCAAATTCACGTTCGAGTTCAGCACTTACGTCGTATGTTAAATCATTTTTTTGCATTGTAATATTCCTCCTTTAATTTTATTGATTTCTCTATTTCCCTTTTCGGTATCTTTTTGGATTTTTTAGTGAAGCAATTGAAAATGACAACAATGATTTCACCATCATAAATGAAAAACAATCGAAATTCTTTTTTCCACAAGTCACACTGAATTCATACACTCCGTCTCTGATATAGTGGATATAGTGCCTGGGAATTCTGTCCTCTGTTTCCAAAAGCAATAGCGCTCTTTTGATTTTACCTCGTTCGATGGAAGAAAGATTGGACATGAAGTCATGGTAGTAGTTTTTAAAAGCGATATTTTTTTTCACCGTTGCAAAATTATAAAATTTGTTGTAATATAATACAACTTCTTGTTTTCAATCATAAGAATCACAAAAATATAATTTGCAAAGACAATTTGTTCCCTTGAATTGAAATTTTTAACGAAAAGAATAGTAGAATGTTATAAAATCCAAAGTGTTTATTTTAACAAATATTTGTTAAGGCGGTTACTGGTATTTCGAAGAATTTGAATCGGTGGTGAATTAAGATACGAAAACATAAATTGGATTTCCCGATATTATACAAATCAAAGAATCCGAACTTATTTCTTTTTTAGTATTTTTGCCAATTCAATATTACTATATGAAGTTCAAGATACTTTTATTGCTGAGTGTTATCGCTGTTGCGGTATCCGCCCAACCTCCAGCCAATTACTACAACAACGCCTACCAAAAGAAAGGAGCTGCTTTGCGCATGGCTCTTTACAACATTATTAAAAATCATACTTCATTATCATATAGTGGATTGTGGAACGCCTTTCAAACTACGGATGTCCGAAATGACAATGGCAAAGTGTGGGATATCTATTCCGATAATCCTGACGGCACCACCGCCTATTATTTCACTTTTGGCTCCGACCAGTGTGGCCAGTATTCGAATGAGGGCGACTGCTATAACCGGGAACACAGTGTTCCGCAGAGTTGGTTCGGTGAAGCGTCTCCGATGAAGACGGATCTTTTCCATGTCTATCCCACCGACGGTTTTGTGAATGGCAAGCGCGGTAATCTGGCACTCGGTGAGGTGAACAATGCCACATGGACCAGTACCAACCATTCCAAGTTAGGTACTTGTGTGACTTCTGGATACAATGGCACAGTTTTCGAGCCCAATGACAACTATAAAGGCGATTTGGCGCGCTCCTATTTCTACATGTCCGTCTGCTATATGGATAAGAATCTGGGTCAGGAAAACCAGTCTATGTTCTCCGGCGGTTCGCTTAAACCCTGGGCGCTGAATATGCTGATTCGCTGGCATAACAGCGACCCTGTAAGCCAGAAGGAAATTGACCGCAACAACGCTATCTATAACCTCCAGCAAAACCGTAATCCTTTCATTGACTATCCGGAGCTCGTGGGTAAGATTTGGGGCAGTGATTCCGTCAATGCCTTCAATCCAAACAGTGTAGAGGAGCTCTCCCGGCCCGACAATTGGATGATCTACCCGAATCCTGTTACAGACCACGTTACCATAATTTCTCCTGTGGAATGCGACGAGGAGGTGCAATTGCAGATTATCAATCTGACGGGTCAGGTGATATGGAGCGAGACTATTAAGCTTTATGGCGAATACACTTGCCATTTGCCCGAAATGACCCCGGGTGTGTATGTTGTCCGTCTTTTCGGGAAAGATTTTCTGTTAAACAAGAAAATAATCAAACAATAAACATTTATAATGAAAAGAGTATTTGTAATTTTCCTTGTTCTGATTCTGTTATTTACAGCCAAAGCAGGTCCGATAGACAGGCAAAAAGCGTTATCAATAGCACAAAATTTCTGGGCGTCACAGGTTAAGACCCCGGCCACCTTTTTGGATGTTACTGCCCAAACCCAATTTCAAGGTATGTACATATTCACTACAGTGGACGGCGGCGGTTTTGTGATTGTGGCTGCTGATGACTGTGCCAAGCCCATTTTGGGATATTCCCGAAAGGGCTCCTTTTCCACGACGGATATTCCGCCAGCGGTCAGCGATTGGCTGATTTTTTATGAGCAGCAGATTCAGTGGGCAAAAACAAATGGGGTAACTTCAGCTAAAACGCAGAATGAGTGGCGTGCATGGCTTCAGCCGTCAGGAGGTGCTCCAAAATATGCCTCTTCCGTGGAGCCGCTGTTGACAACCACTTGGTCTCAACGACCTTGGTACAACGAGATGTGTCCAATCGACTCAACGCTCTACTCAGGACACCCTACCACCGGATGTACCGCCACAGGCATGGCACAGGTGATGAAATATTGGAACCACCCACGCCACGGCTACGGCAGTTACTCTTATAGTTGGGAAGGTGTACAGCCGCATTGGACATACGGCACCTTAAGTGCCGATTTTGAAAACACCTTCTATGATTGGGAAAATATGACCGATGCGTTGGATGGGAATAGCACGGCAACGCAAGTCAATGCGGTGGCCCAACTCATGTCGCACGTGGGCATCAGCATCCAGATGAGTTATAACTTGTACGGGGAAGGTAGCAGTGATGCGCCTGTGGCACTGCTGGAGTTTACAGATTCCATGTATCTGGACCACACCTATTGTCCGGAAAATGCATTGCCCAAGTTCTTCGGTTATAAGCCCACGTTGCGCGGGCTTTCCCGGGTGGGTTACGCTGACACCATTTGGGACAACATGCTGCGTGAAGACATTTCCAACGGCCGTCCGGTACTATATGGAGGCTTCGGCATTGATCCGCTGACAGGCGTTTCTAACGGTGGCCACTGCTTTGTGCTTGACGGTTATGACCAAAACGGCCTCTTCCATGTAAATTGGGGTTGGGGCGGCGCATACGACGCTTATTTTCCAACCTCTGCCCTGAATGTGGCCGGATACTCTTTCTCTGATCGTCAGGAGGCCCTTTTCGGCATAGAGCCCGACCACAGTTATCTTGAAATGACAGAAAGCCTTAATCAGTTGGTGTTATTGTCTCCGAATACATTAACCACTAATTTCGGTTTCGGTATTCAAAACAAAGGCGATTCCGCTTTTGTCGGAAAACTCGGAATAGGCGTTTGGGATGAAAACCAGCATTTTATGGGTCTGATGACGCAGGAATTAGTTACAATCAACCCGTCAGAGGAGTATTATGGACCTTTTTGCAATATTCCGTATTTGCCCAATCTTGAACTTAACAAGACTTACAAAGCCGTTCTGTTGTATGGGGACACCCTGCCGGAGTATCCTGTGTTTGAAACGGCAAGCGACTTAAACCACGTGGATTTCATCGTTACAAACAGTGGGATTGAAGAACAAAATGGGTATTGCCCCGTAGTTGCAGCGCAAAACAGTCAGATTCTGATTAAAGATGAAAAAATGTCACCCATTATGGTTTACAATACTGCAGGTAGCATGATCTATCAAAATGCAACCCCGCAAGCAGAGACCCGTATCCCAGTAAAAACCGCCGGCATCTATCTGGTACAGGTGGGCAGTCATACCGCAAAAATCATAATACAATAGAAATCAGTAAAGACGCACGGCCGTGCGTCTCAACAAAAAAACATCAATATGAATCCATTATTTTCCCCTTCCGTTTATCAGAACAGACGTGAAAAACTCACGCAATCCGTACAACATGGCATCGCCGTCTTTTTGGGCAACCACGAAGCTCCGATGAATTATCCCGACAACACATACAATTTCCGCCAGGACAGCGATTTCCTCTATTTCTTCGGACTGTCCGTAGCGGATATTGCAGCCGTGATTGACTTTGATGCGCACAAGTCCATCATCTTTGGCAATGACTTCACCATTGATGATATCATCTGGATGGGAGACCAGCCCACGATTGCCTCCTTGGCGGAGAGAGTGGGTGTTACCGACACATTGCCGTTGGACAAATTGGCCGAATATATCCAAAAAGCGCAGCAAGAGGGTCGCAAAGTGCATTTCACACCCATGTATCGTGGCGATAACCAGATTTGGCTGTCCAATCTTACGGGCATCAATGTCAACCACATCCGCGAAGCGGCTTCTTTGGAGCTTATCAAAGGCATTGTGGCTTTGCGTTCCACTAAGGAGCAGTGTGAGATTGACGAGATGGACAAAGCTTGCGAAATCGGTGTGAAGATGCATACAGCCGTGATGCGCCGCTGCGTGCCCGGTGCTTCGGAGCACGAGCTTGCCGGCTTGGCCGAGGGCATAGCCCTGTCGTACGGCAACGGCATCTCCTTCCCGGTCATTCTCTCCCAACATGGCGAGACACTGCACAACCACCTGCATAACGGCATACTCCAGGAGGGCAATATGCTGCTGATGGACGCTGGCGCCGAAGGTCTGATGAACTACTGCTCCGACTACACACGCACCCTGCCGGTGGGTGGCAAGTTCACCCAAAAACAGCAGGAAATCTATGAAATTGTGCTGAAAGCCAATTTGGATGCCATTGATGCCGCGCATCCGGGCATGTACAACAAGGAACTGCATCGCCTCTCCTGCGAGGTGATTGCCCAAGGTCTCAAGGATCTCGGCCTGATGAAGGGCGATGTGAAAGAGGCTGTTGAATTGGGCGCGCACGCCCTGTTTATGGTGCACGGACTGGGCCATCAGATCGGTTTGGATGTGCACGACATGGAGGGGCTTGGACAAATCCACGTGGGATACGACGACACTGTGCGCCCGAGCAACATCTTCGGTTGGGCATCCCTGCGTATGGCCCGCGAGCTGAAACCGGGCTTTGTGGTCTCCATTGAGCCGGGTATCTATTTCATTCCCCACTTGATTGACATCTGGAAGAAAGAGCACAAGTTTGCCGACTTCATCAACTACGATGTTGTGGAGAAATACCGCGATTTCGGCGGCATTCGCATAGAAGATGACCTGCTGATTACGGAGACGGGTCACCGCGTGTTAGGCCCGCACCTGCCCAAAGGCGTGGACGAACTGGCTGCCATTATCGGACGGTAAAGTGTTCCGGTATTATTGTGAAATATTATTGCAGAGACGCCACATAGTGGCGTCTTGTTTTTTTTCCAAAATTTACTATTCCCGTTATTTCGTAACAAAACAGTTTTTTGCAATAATTTCATGTATTTTCCGTTAAAAAGGATGATATTTTATTGAAAAACGTCTTTTTTCAATAAAAACATTCAATTTTTTAATAAAAATACGATTATGAAAAAGAAAATTTTAATTATTGCGTTTGTTTTCGGAATGCTGTTCTCGCTGCAGGCGCAAGCGCCCTACAAACATAGCGCGGGCGTGACGTTGGGCAATATGCAGGCCCTTTCATACAAGGCATTTATAACGGATCATGTTGCCCTACAGGTTGATCTTGGAACGAAAATCACAACCTCAACGGGCTGCATGGACTGGGGAAAATACACCGTTTATGGTTCTGATTATAATGTTTCCAGTAAATTTAATTCTATCAATATCTGGACTTTGGAATTAAATCCCAACGTCTTGTATGAGGTTCATTTTGTGAAAGGTTTGTATGGTATGGCTGGCGGTGGTGTCAGTTTGGGTTATAACTGGTATCGCGGCAGCGGACATCATGTTTATTACGGGAATAACTCTTTTATAATTTATGATGACACGCCGTTTGGCAAGTTTGGCACCAATGCGATTGTGGGACTGGAATATAAATTCAATGTGCCTGTCACAGTGCAATTGGATGCCAGGCCCGGCTATGGGTTGCTATTCTATGAGGCCGGTGGCCCGCTGTTTCATTACGCCGACTGGAGTGTGAATATCGGTGTGCGATATGTAATGTAAGTGGTTAGTATGATATACCCATTTCACCCACATTCCTCTTCTTCGTAATCCTGCATCCTATCGTTGCGAAGAACAGGATATAGGCGTAGGACACGAACAGCAGGGCGTAGGCGTCGTGCGGGTTCACCACATCGGCAATTTTTCCGTAGATCAGCGGCATGATGGCACCGCCCACAATGGCCATTACCATCAAGGCGGAGTGGTCGCCAAGGTCATGGATAGCCAGCGGCCAGATAGCCGGCCACATGATGGCATGTGCAAAGCTCAGACAAATAATGGCAATAATGGAGAGCAGTCCATGCGTGCATAGCGCCACGATGACTAGCACGACCGACAATACCAGCTGGATAATCAGTGCATTACGTTGTGATATAACTTTTGGCACAAACAAAATGCCGCAAATGTAACCCATCAGCAGGGCTATCAGCGCGTAAATGCCGAAGTAGTGCGAAACGGAGGTGGGGATGTTGTAATATTCGCCATAAGGTATCAGCGTGTCGATGGCGATGACCTCAGCGCCCACGTAGAAGAAAATGGCCAATACGCCGAGCCACATGTACGGGAAACTGAAAATGCCGGCCTTCTGGCCGTCAATCTGTTTTTCTTCCTCGATAATTTCAGGCAAATGTGCCGATTTAATGAAAATGACCAAAGCGACAAGCACAACAGTCATGATGATATAGGGCAGAATGACGCCGTTGGAGAGCTGCTGCAACATCATCTCCTTGTCAGGGCCCGCCGGGGCAGCCTTTATACTTTCAATAAGCTCCTCTTTGCCGCCAAACAGGGCATTGTACAGGATGAGGATGCCGATCATGCCGGCCACCTTGTTGCAGATGCCCATGATGCTCATGCGCCGTGCAGCTGACTCAATCGGACCGATGACGGTGACATAAGGATTGCTGGCCGTTTGCAACAGAGACAAACCGCTGCCCTGCAGGAACAAGCCCAATAAGAAGACAGGATAACTGCGCGTTATGGCTCCCGGTATGAACATCAGGCACCCGACAGCCATGATGACCAGGCCAAGCGCCATGCCATTTCCATATCCTGTTTTCTTCAACACAAAAGAGGAAGGAATGGACATGACGAAATAGGCGATGTAGAAGGCGAAGGTCACCAGATATCCTTGCACTTGTGTGGTCAGTTCGCAGGAGGTGCGCATGTAGGGGATCAGGATATTGTTCAGCCAGGTGACGAATCCGAATACGAAAAACAGGGATCCGATGACGAACATGCTGTAAGTCGTGCTTCTTTGTTTGGTAGCCATTATAAAGAATTTTTATGAGATTATTTCTTATATGTTTTTAAGATTCTGAATGGCAATTTTAGGGTCTTCCGCCTTGAAGACGGCGTTGCCAGCCACCACGGCATCGGCTCCGGCGGCCATGATGTCGGCGATATTGTCCTGACACACACCACCATCCACTTCGATAAGGGTATCAGCGTTGTTGCGCTCGATCATCTCGCGCAGTGCGGCAATTTTGTGCAGGGCGCGGGGGATGAACTTCTGCCCACCGAATCCGGGGTTCACCGACATGATGAGCACTAAGTCCAGATCGTTGATAACGTCTTCCAAACCGGCCACTGGTGTGTGCGGATTGAGGGCCACGCCCGCCAGCATGCCTTCCTCCTTGATTTGGTAGATGGTGCGGTGCAGGTGCGTGCAAGCCTCCCAGTGCACCGTCAGCATGTCGGCACCCGCCTCCTTGAAAGCGTGGATGTATCGCTCCGGCTGCACAATCATCAAGTGCGTGTCCAAGGGCTTCTCCGACAGTTGTCGCACCGCCTTGACCACGGGGATGCCGAAGGAGATGTTCGGCACGAACACGCCGTCCATGATGTCCAGATGTATCCAGTCGGCCTTGGATTTGTTCAGCATCTGCACATCTTTTTTCAGGTTGCCGAAATCGGCGGAAAGAAGGGAAGGGGCGATAACAGGTTTGATTTCCATAAACGCGATATTTTGGCGTGCAAAGGTACAAAATTTTAAATCAACGGAAATTTTTCATCTAATCCCGTGTCCCCGTTTCGCGGCGGCGCGTGTCGTGTTCCATTGCAAATGTGTTGTTCGCCGCGATGCTCACCCGCTGGCCGCCGTGCCCCAGGGTGACGGCACCCGTACCGTGTGCCTTACCCTGGGCTACCGAGCTGGCAGACCTAAAGGCCTGCCCTAACCATGTCGCCGCATTCAAGGTGGAATCCTCGGACCCCGTTAGGGGTCAAAGCCCGGTAGCCAGGGGTGGCATTGTCCCCGCGGTCGTCCAAAAACTCCCCTTCTATTTTAGAAGGGGTGGCCGTAGGTCGGGGTAGTAATATAAAGCATCAGAATACCTTAGTGAGAAAAATGAGATTATAATTCGCGACATTGGAATTAGCGACAGTTCCGTCAATATTCTTCCTGCAATCGCAATATATTGTTAACGTTTAACATAACCATTCAAATCATAATCATAAACATAACTATCTTCATAATCATATATTCTTTTAGAAGTGTTTTTTAAATAATAAGGGAATGTTCGAGTATTAATCCCTACTTTATATTTATAATCATACACTTCCCTATCGGAATAATATTTTCCACTTTCTCGCATGTTTTCACATACAATTCCACGTGGAATATATTCTATTATAACAGGTTCTGCATAATTAGTTATTTTATCAAGATATATATTGTTTTTTACCATGTATTCTTTTTGATTCCCATCTGTTCGATATGTGGTTAATACAGTTGAAATAATTTCATGTTTTTGAATCGATGCTGCAGAATCAGGATATTGGGGTAAAGAACAATCAAGTATAAGTTCAGGATAATCAGTGTTTACATAGAAAATTTTGTACGCTTGAGGGGGAATAACAACCACATCACTAGTAGAATATACGATAAAATCTGTGTTTTGGTCTTCATTTGATTTGTTAAAGTCAGTTTTAATATTGTTATATATATTTTCAGAAGAAATTGAAGCTGAGGCATCCTTAAAATTAAAAGCTCTTCCAGAATTTGTAATTCCAAAAGTTTTGGATTTGTCAACAAACACAAAAGTATTCGTTTTGTTATAAATGGTATAGTAAGATATTCCACTATAATCAAAAATACAATTGCCATCATCATATTTCATAGTTGTATTCCCATCGTCAAGAGAATACTCATGTACTTGCACAAATTGATAATTATTGTAACAAGATGACAAAATCAAAGAGATAAAACAGAATAAATAAATTCTTTTCATATTAACAAAGTTTTATAAACGTGATATTATGTTAAACTGAAAACATCTTGCAAAGATAATATTTTTTATTTTTGCGATTCTAAAAAACCCAGATATTATTATGAAACTCAACCCCCTCCTCCTTACCATCGTCGCTTGCTTCTTCGCGACATTCACTTTCGCCCAGGAAACCGAACTCGTGGGCGCAAACTGCACCTCCATCATGGTGGGCTGCAAAGCCTCCACCGACGGCTCCGTAATAACCTCGCACACGTGCGACAGCAAGTACCGCACTTGGGTGAAGATGGAGCCCGCTGCCGACCACGAGCCCGGCACCATGCACAAGGTTTATAAGGGCACGATGCACACCAGCACACCCAACGCCATGGAAAATGTGACACTGGCGGGTGAAATTCCCGAAGTGGCGCACACTTACGCCTATATGAACACGGCATATCCTTGTATGAATGAGAAGCAACTGGCCATGGGAGAGAGCACCTTCTCCGGTCCCGACACCCTGCTGAATGAAAAGGGCATGTTTCTGATTGAGGAGCTGCAACGCATTGCTCTGCAGCGTTGCGACAACGCCCGCGACGCCATCCGTCTCATTGGCGAACTGATTGCGCAATATGGCTATGGCGACGGCGGCGAGTGCATCACCATTGCCGACAAAAAGGAGGTTTGGCAGATGGAAATCCTTGGCGAGGGCCCCGACAAGATCGGCGGCATCTGGGCCGCCCAGCGCGTGCCCGATGATGAGGTGGCCGTGAGCTGCAACGTGGCCCGCATCGGCAAACTCGACCGCAAGAACAAGGAATATTTTATGTGCTCCGATAACATCGAAAAGGTGGCCAAGAAATACGGTCTTTGGGACGGCAAAGGCGACTTCATCTGGTGGAAGGCGTTCCCGTCTTCCTATTCTGGTAACAAGAATTTCAAGGAACGCGAGTGGTATATCTTCACCCAGCTGGCTCCGTCGCAGCACTTTGCCCTTGATGCCGACGAACTTCCATTCTCCATCAAACCCGATGAGAAGGTCTCCCCGCAGCGTGTGATGGAACTCTTCCGAGCCAACTACGAGGGTTGTCCCGAACTGGACCAGACCCAAAATCTGCTCTATCCCCGCAAGCGCAAAGTGGATGGCGAAATCGTGACGGACACGGTGGTGTGCCCCAACGCCAATCCTTGGATGGATGGCAATGAGCGTGCCATGTACAACATGCTTAAACCCGGCACGGTGACTTTCTACCGCGGCGTGGCTATGTCGTGGTGCTCCTATTCCACCATCATCCAATGCCGCAGTTGGCTGCCCGATGAGGTTGGCGGCCTCTGCTGGTTCTCGCTGGAGAATCCCGGACAAAGTCCGCGCATTCCCATTTATGCCGGGGAAACATCCTTGCCCGCTGGGTTCAATGTGTGCGGACATTTCGGCTACAACGAGAACGCCGTGCTCTGGCACTATCGCAAGGCCAACAAGCTGGCTCAAGTGCGCTGGGGTAGCACCAAGAAGATGTTGTTGGGCAATGTGGCCCGTTACGAAGAAAAAGCTTTCAGCGAACTGCCTGATTTGGAGCAGAAAGCGGTGAATCTGATAAAGGATGGCAAAAAGAAAGAGGCTCAAAATATGCTCAACCAATATACCGCCGACTTTGCCGGTGCCACCCGCCAGACCTGGCAGGAAATGGAGCACAAAATCTGGGAAATGTTCTGGACGGGGTTCTGATAATTGGTCGTTAGCCTTTGGTCGTTGGAATCTGAATTTTGGATTTTATGGTTGTAGAGGCGCAAGATTTTGCGCCTCTACAGCGGTGCACCATTGCACCCATTTCCTCCGAAATCCACGCAACAGCCTTAACAACAGGTTGTTAAATTAACACCTTCGATTTTTGTAAATTGCTGTTTTTCTGGCCGATAAAAATTTTCGGATTCTCATTGCCAGACCGGAATAACGTGTTATCTTTGCTCCATCGCATGGCGTCTTCGACATCTACTGCGTGACCGACACTGGCAGGCACATCATCATCGAGATGCAGCGTGCGCGTCAGGACTATTTTGCCGACAGAGTGATCACGTATGTCAGCCGCATCATCAGCAATGAGGCCAGTCTCGGTGCGCGGCGGTATGACATCCCACCGGTTTACTCCTTTAACATCCTCGATTATAACGCCCCTGAGTTCATGGGAGTGGAGGATTATTTCTGGGCGGTGCACCTGAAGGACAACCAGAACCGAATTTTTTCGAAGAAAATCATCCTGTTTTTCATGGAATTG
>CAJODA010000063.1 GCA_905233745.1 uncultured Bacteroidales bacterium | reverse complement strand
GATGGAGATGGGTGAGTATTGGCGGTTGTGCCGTTCGATGTCCAGCGCCAGCGTCTCGGTTATTTGCCTGGTGACAATCTCCGCCGTGACATGCTCGTTACGTTTGGCCAGCATGAGCAGCACGGATTCATCGATGTAGTTGTCAATCAGTACAATCCTTCGATTCGCCGACCTGATCAGTTCTGATGCGAAGGCGTAAGCATCGAATATTTGCCCGTCACAGAAGAGGCCCTCTTTGGGTGGCAGGGCTGTTCGCACGAAGAAATCCAGTTTGTTGGCATGTTCCAACAAAACCGCATCATGCCCGGTCACCCTCCGTTCCAACCGTTCAAACCGCTGATTAATAGCGTATCCGCGAAGCAGGTACTCTTTCAGCACAGAATTTGCCCATTGGCGAAATTTCACACCATGTTGAGATTTAACCCGATAGCCGACAGACAGAATCATATCTACATTGTAATATTCAATTTCCCGATTCACTATACGAGAACCTTCTTGTTGAACTGTCGCAAATTTTGCGACAGTTGACAAGCCGTGTAACTCTTCTGCTAAAGCGTTATTGATATGCTTGCCAATAGTTTTCACATCCCTGTCAAACAAAAGAGCCATTTGTTGGCGGTTAAGCCATACGGTATCTTCCGCGATTCTAACTTCCAATCGGATGCTCTCATCCGGCTGGTACATAATGATTTCGCCTTTTTCCACGGGTAAGAAATTTATGTTTGTTTTCATCGAAAAATATTATTGTTTAAAAGTCGCCGCAAAGATAAAGAATAATTTTTAAAATGTTGTATTACAGTTGTTTATTAAGAAATAATTGTTAATTTACACACGAAATTTTCCGCAGTCTGCAATAATAAAAATCTTATCTTTGCCCCGTTGGCCGCACCGATGCTCAGATTGGTGGAAGGCGGGCGGCGAAAACAAAAAAAAATTATAAAACATTTACCATGAAACAGGTTGACAAATTCCAACCACACAATACTTATGTTAGCACTATCGAGAACACAACAAATTCCGGACCGTTTTCGGTTTCAACTATCTGTGGATGAAACCGATAAACTGGTCACAAATTGTGACCGGTTGAAAAGTCTGGTGCATTCGAGTGTGCTTCCATACGCTTTCACGGAACAAGGTGTTGCCATGCTTTCAACTGTTTTGCATAGCGAAACAGCTGTAGAGGTTAGCATTCAAATCATAGATGCTTTTGTTATCATGCGTCATCATTTGATGGTTCGGACGCACAGATTTCCCGTAGATTCGAGAACATGGAGCAAAATCAAATGCTATTATTCAATCAATTGTCCGTGACAAACAATCGCATTGACGAAGTTTTTCGCCGTTTGGACAACGGTCTTGCCGCACCCTCGCAGGGCATTTTCTTCGACGGACAAGTGTTTGATGCACTCCGGTTTGTCAGCGACCTGATTCGGAGTGCCAAGCAGCGTGTGATATTGTTTGACAACTATGTGAATGATGCGACATTGGCATTGCTGGACAAACGTGCAGACGAGGTTGAAGCAGTCATCTACACGAAGAATGTCACATCAAATCTCAGTACCGACATGTTGAAACACGACACGCAATATTCTCCGATTGAGGTGCATGAGTTTGCTCATGCACACGACAGGTTCCTTTGCATTGACGACACCGTGTATCACATCGGGGCTTCGCTCAAAGATTTGGGAATGAAATGGTTTGCCTTCAGTCGGATGGAGATTCCAGCAGGAGCGCTTTGGGGCAAGATGCAAGAGTGAAAGCGGTATTTTGTCCAGTTGTCTGCACCGATGCCCCGACGGGCAAACTATTTTTGCCGCCGAAAACATGGGGAGCGGAATTTGGATTGTTGAGCTTGGGCAATGCTACCCTCTCGCTCCCCTCCGCGCGAGAATCCCAACCCCGTTAGGGGTTATATATCTGTGGCGCGTGGGTTTCATTCATTATTTCGCACCACAAATCCAATAGGGTTCGGAGATGCATTCAATTGCTTTTGATTTGCTTCTGCCTGTAATTGAGCCATAGCATCGTTCAAATTCTCCAGTTGAACCGATATACTGTCTTGTTCTTTTGAGAACATTTCATTAATATCGTTTTGACAACGCATAGCTTCATACATTTCAATCCGAAGGCGGCCTATATCGGAGCGTATATTTTCCATTTGCCGATATGCTTCACTAAGGGTTAGCAGAGCCTTCTGCATTTGAAAAAATGCTCTCATGATATTGATATTCACCTGAATGGCAATCGGAGTCCTTGGCAGTCCGGACAACATGGCAACGCCTTCTTGCGTAAATGCATAAGGCAGATATTTACTGTGCTGCCCGCGACCGTTCTTTAAGGTGAAAAAATTGCACCTTAAAGAATCGTACTCTCCTTTGGTCAACTCAAACATGAAATCCGAAGGGAAACGCTCAATGTTCATCCTGACAGCCCGTTTCAGGTTTTTATTCTCAACGCCATACAAAGCCG
Organism: uncultured Bacteroidales bacterium; assembly: GCA_905233745.1. Taxonomy (GTDB): domain Bacteria; phylum Bacteroidota; class Bacteroidia; order Bacteroidales; family WCHB1-69; genus F23-D06. The sequence continues at coordinate 9,052 of CAJODA010000063.1, read as the reverse complement.
CCAAATCACGATCGATCATGACATACCTTCCACGGATATCAACAATATATGCTTTGATTGTTTCAGGATTTGCAATATCAACAACTGTCTCTGTCATAATATCTTGTTTTAGGTTCTCTATGTTTCCTGCAAAGATAGTATGAATTATTTTGTGAATGACGATCCCGTGAAAATTTTTATTCCCTTATACTTCAATAATTTACAATTTTTACTTAACAGTTGATGTATCTAATTGTTAAAATATCACACATGATTTCGCAGAAATTGCGATGTAACAGAATCTTTCCGCGTTTGCACACCGCTCCGCCGCGAAAAAGATTACGTTATGCGACGAAAAAAATAACCGTGCAGATAAGATAAGCAGCGTGAGGACATAATTTCCCAAATGCAGGAGATGCGATGCGATTTAGTCGGGATTGGAACAGTGCCGATGATGGTGGGAATCAAGCGGACAGGCGAGAAAATACAATACTGCATCACCGCAATACGGGCATAAAAAAAGATTTGCCCCCTACTCTTTCCACGCCTCGTCCTGCTCGCGCTCACGCTCCTCCTGACGCTTCTCTTTCTCCATCTCCTCGTCGGAACTGGCTTCTTTTTTGTATTTGAAACGACGTATCTTCTGCGTGGCCGTCTTCTCAAACGGATCCTTCATCACCTCCACCTTGTCGATCTTGGAGTTCTTGCCCACCGTGCGGTTCACAAACTCCTGTACCGACTTCTTCAGCGATTCTATCTTCTCGATAAACTGGTCCTCACGCTCCTGATCCCAGTTGAGCACATAGTCCTGGAACTTGACCAACGCCACCAAAGAACCGTTCTCCTCCATCACGAGAGACTCGTCCACTCCCTTGATGTCGTTGATCACCATCTCAATCTCCTCAGGGTAGATATTCTCGCCGGAAGGCCCCAATATGGTGTTATTCAAACGGCCTCTCAGATAATAGTAACCGTCTTTATCCATATAACCGATGTCACCAGTGCGGAACCAGCCATCTTCATCAAGCACCTTGATGGTACGTTCGGGATCTTTATAATAACCCAACATGACATTGTCACCACGACACATAATTTCGCCCTCGCCAGTCTTGGGATCCATATTATCCAGCTTGATTTCGACCTTATAGGAAGGGAAGCCAATGGAGCCGAGACGCTTTTTTTTGTTAACAATAACGTTGCAAACCAACGGGGCGGTTTCGGTAAGGCCGTAGCCTACAGCATAGGGGAAGCGGCTCTTGATGAGGAATTCCTCCACTTTGGTATCGATTTTTGAGCCACCGACTCCGAAGAAGCGTAGCTGACCTCCAAAGGTGTGAATCAGCTTCCGCCCGATAAACCAATAGAGCAGTCTGGGCATATGCTCATCCATCCAGGACAGGAAGCGGCTTTTTTGGATAATGGGCTGCACACTGTTGTGATAGACCTTCTCAATGATGAGCGGCACGGAAAGCATGATGGTGGGCTTCACCTTCTGCATAGCCGGAATCAACAGTGAGGGAGTGGGTGGTTTCGACAAGTAGTAGCAGCATGCCCCTACATACATGGAATAGAAACTGGACACACTCATCTCGTAGGCGTGCGCCATGGGCAGTATGGAGAGAAAGCGGTCGCTTGAGAAGCAGGGCTGTGCCTTGAAGGAGGCCACCAGATTATGGCAAAGGTTGCGATGGCTGAGCATCACCCCTTTAGCTTTGCCTGTGGTTCCGGAAGTATAGAGAATAGCGGCCAAATCCTCCGGTTGCGGTTCCTTCACCCATCCGTTGCACTGGAAGTCCTCCTTGCGACGTTTCACAAACTCCAGTGTCTCGATGTCCACCACCAGTGTAAGCTTATCGTAGCACTCCTGGCTGAGCTTGTACATCAGTCGTTGGGAGATGAATATCACCTTGCTTTCAGAGTGTGTAAGGATATTGGTAATCTCGTTCTCCGAGCTGTCGGGCAGAATGGGGATCGCCACGCGCCCGAAAGCGGCGGCTGAGAAGAATGCCAGCGTCCAGTTGGGCATGTTGTGCGACAAGATAGCCACTTTGTCACCGGCACTGATGCCAAAACGGGACATGCGCGTGGAGAGCATCACGCACTTTTCACGGAAACTGTTGTATGTGTATTTCTGACCACCGTCAACAAACTGTGCCATCGTGCGCCCCCAATACTTGGTGGAGGTGTATTCGAGCACTTTGCTCAATGTGGTGCAATAGTTCTCGCGGTATTTTTTACGCTCTTTATAGGGTGATTTGATTTTTTTTGTCATAATCAATAATTCATCAAAATGCATACAGACGCGATTAATCGCGTCTGTACATATATCATCCAATAATATATCCGTCCTTGTTGCGGCCTTGCAACCCCAGGGTGGAATAATACTCCTGGATACGCTTCAGATCTGCATTGGCGTCATCAGTCAATGGCCACTCATGTCCCACGGTGATTTCCTTCCGTCCCCAGTCGTAATAGCCCACATATACTTTCGCGCCGGACTGTTTGGCGATCAGGTGGAAGCCTGATTTCCACTTTTTCACGGCCTTGCGTGTGCCTTCCGGGGCAATGGCAAGATGGAAGAATTCGTTTTCATTGAAGGTTTTGATGATGCTGCGAATGGATGCCGCAGCATTGCTGCGGTCAACAGGCACGCCGCCCAAAGCACGCAAAATGGGGCCAAGCGGCCAGAAAAAGAACTCCTTCTTAATCATGATGTGTGCCAGAGTGCCGTATTGTGCATAGAAAAGATAGCAGATAGGGAAATCCATGATGGAGGTGTGCGGTACACCCAGTACGATGGCCTTGTTGCCCTCCATGATGCCACCCACACTGGTCCAACCCAATTTTCGCAAAAGCCATCCGCAAAAACGTGCCCATCGTACGCCAACTGTATTCTTTATAGCCATACCAAGTTGTTTAGTTATGAAGAATGAAGGTCTTGATCGTCAAAATGTTGGGAGTTAGAGTAGTATTCATCTCACCGTTTACATCCAGTAGTAAAATCGGGGAGGCAAATATAGTATTTTTTCAGTATCGGCATTTCTGTCGCATGGTGCTGGCAACCGCCCTCTAATTATCACCGTCACCGCTCCCCTACTCCAGCAATCCCCCTCCTACCAGAAGGCCGTCTTTGTAGAGCACCACCGACTGGCCAGGGGTCACCCCCCAGACCGGTTTGTGGAAATGCAGGCGGATGCGACGAGTCTCCTCAAAATCATCCTCCAAAATCAGTTTCGCTTCGGTGGCCGGCGATTTGTAGCGTATGCGCGCCATCACCTCCGGCGACTCGCGCAGCCACTCCACATCACGCAATTGCACATCTGAGGCATGCACATTGTTGCAAAACAGGTCGTCGCGCTCACCCAGCGTGACTTCCCGTGTGGCAGGGTCGATTTTGGTCACATACTTCGGCGTGCCGAAGGCAAGGCCAATGCCTTTGCGTTGACCAATGGTGAAATTAAAGCAACCTTGGTGTTGACCGAGGACATGTCCCTCTGTATCAATAAAATTACCAGGTGTAGTGTCGCAGCCCTGCTGGGTCAGGAAAGAGCGATAGTCGTTATCGGGAATGAAGCAGATTTCTTGGGATTCGCTTTTCTTAGCCAGCTTCTCAAAATGCCGATCCATAGCCAGTTCGCGCACCTCGGGCTTGGTGTAGCCGCCCAAAGGGAAGATGGTGCGCTTGAGGTTCTCTTCGGTGAGCATCCACAGGAAATAGGTCTGGTCCTTGTGCTCATCGGCAGCGGTTTGCAGGTAATAGTGTCCTCGGTGTTGCGCGATGCGCGCGTAGTGCCCTGTGGCAATGAAGTCGCAGCCCAATTCGTCGGCGGCCCGGAGCAGCACGCCCCACTTGATGTGCGAGTTGCAGAGCACGCAAGGGTTCGGTGTGCGCCCGAGCTTGTACTCCTGCACGAAATTGGCGATCACGTGGTCGCGGAACAGCTGCCGGAAGTCGAGAATGTGGTGTTCCATGCCCAGCGATTCGGCGAAATGCTTGGCCTCCATGATGCTCTCCACGGAGCAGCAGCCCTTCTCCTTGGCCAGGCATGATTCTTTGATGTAGTCGAAGGTCCGGAAGGTGGCGCCCACCAGTTCATAACCTTGTTCTTGCAGCAGCAGGGCGGAAACGCTGCTGTCGATTCCGCCACTCATGGCCATTAGCACACGTTTAGGCATAGTTTGTTTTTCTTACGAATATTCTTGTTCAAGATTAACGGCCGCAAAGATACGAAAAACATCTTGGCCGCATCCATTTTCCCATAAAATGAAAAATTCCAAGCCAATCCCGGCGGAGATAACTAAAGAATGCTGTTTAAATTATTGAAATTTAATAACTTGACATCGCCAACAACATTTTCAAAATCTCCAGCATAAATCACGGCGCGGCAGGTGACCGGGGTTTTGATCCATTCAGGCAAATGGCGCAATGTCTTCTCAAACGAGGGGTGATAGGTCATTGAGGATTTCACCTCTATGGCGGTGATTTCGCCCTCCTGCTTGAGCAGAATGTCCACCTCGTTCTGGTTGGAATCGCGGTAGAAGAACACGCCATCCTCCTTTCCCTGGTTGAACCGGTGCTTGATGACCTCCATCACAATCATGTTCTCGAACAACGCCCCGCGCATCTTGTCACGTTCAAGTTGCCGCGGACTTTCGATATCCAACAGATAGCATGCCAATCCCGTGTCGTTGAAATAGATCTTCGGACTTTTCACTAATCTCTTAGAGATGTTTTCGTAGTACGGCGGCAGCAGCGTCACTAAGTAAGACGCCTGCAGCACCAACAACCATCGGGTGATGGTCTTGGAGTCCACACCCACCTCCGCCGCCAACTCCGAAGCGTTGAACAGGGAGCCGATCCTCGCGGCACACAGCTTCATAAAACGCAGGAACTGCATTTGGTTCTGGATGTTCAGCAGGTCACGAACATCTTTTTCCAAATAGGTTTTCACATACGACGGGTAGAAAAAACGTGCCGTGTTTTTGCCCGCACTCACCGCTGGATACAACCCGTTGAAAAGTTGCTGGTCCAGACTTTTCCCCTCACGTTGCGCCACGGTTTCCGACAACGACATCGGCAGCAGCTCGAACACGCCCGCACGACCTGCCAGCGACTCGGACAGATCACGCATAAGTTCAAAGTTGGAACTGCCCGTCAACAGAAACTTCCGCTCAGGGTGGTGGTCCACAATACCTTGTATATATTCCATCAGAATGGGGGCTTTCTGAATCTCGTCAATAAACATCCCTTCCGAGGTCTGCTGAAGAAACGAGACCGGATCATTCAAGGCAAATTCCCGGACATGCACCTCTTTCATACTGTATTCCTTAAAATTTTGGAATAGATGCCACAGCAGTGTGCTCTTGCCTGATTGTCGCGGACCGGTAACGGATATAACCGAATAATATTCAGTCGCTTCATTTATAACTTGTTCTATTTCTCTGTTGATGTAATGAATATTCATTTTTATGTAATTTCGGAATCGGATGGCAAAAATACATATTTTTTCGATTGCAGGATATTATTCTTCGTTAATTTTCGACAATGTTGCAAACAGCAAACCCAGAACCAACGCCATAATCCTTATCACCGTATCATCGGAGCACCCTTTCAACGAGACGACCGGCAAGTAGCCGAGTTAATAATAAGACTATGTTCAGGGCAAACCGCTTTGCTGATAAAAAATGATGACAGTCTGGGCGAGGAATTACAGTTGGATGTGGCGTTTTATGAGATGAAAAATTCGTACCTTTGCCCCACGTTTATCCAAGCCCTCTAATCAGCTTAACTATCTGACATGACCGATTTTGCAGCCATAGATTTCGAGACTGCCAACGGGCACAGCAGCAGCGTGTGCAGCGTGGGCGTGGTGGTGGTGCGCGAAGGTGTCATCACCGACACCTTCTACTCGCTCATCAAGCCCGAGCCCGACTACTTTGCGTGGTTCTGCCAGGAAGTGCACGGCCTTTCGCACGAGGACACCGATGGGGCGCCCGTTTTCCCAGTCGTTTGGCGGCAGATCGAGCCGCTGATTGAAGGGCTGCCGTTGGTGGCGCACAACAGTCCCTTCGACGAGAGCTGCCTCAGGGCGGTGTTCCAAGTCTATCAGATGGACTATCCGGATTATCAATTCCTTTGCACCTGCCGTGCTTCGCGCCGCCATTTCGGAAGACGTTTGCCCAACCACCAGTTGCACACCGTGGCCGAGGCCTGCGGTTGTCCGATGACCAACCATCACCACGCCCTCGCCGATGCAGAGGCGTGCGCGAGGATTGCAATGCGGTTGTTGTAGAGACGCGCCCAACGCGACACAACAATATCGCGAAAACAATACCCCCACCCTATTTTTATTTGTAAAAATCACTATCTTTGCAAACTAACCTATTTAAACAAAACTAATATGAAAAACATTAATGATCAAATTGTTATCTATCAAACTGAAGATGGCAATACCGCAATTGATGTGCGGTTGGAAAACGAAACCGTATGGCTTTCACAAGCCCAAATGTCACAATTGTTCCAAAAGGACCGTACTGTCATAGCGCGTCATATTGCAAATGTGTACAAAGAAGGAGAACTGGATGCCGAGACCACATGTGCAAAATTTGCACATATGGGTGCCGACGGTGACCAGACCTATTTCACCACACTTTACAACCTTGATGTCATCATCTCTGTCGGATATCGTGTAAAGAGCCGCAATGGCACGCAGTTCCGCATCTGGGCTAACCGCGTGCTGAAAGAGTACCTCGTCAAAGGGTTCGCCATTAAAAACAAACTTACGGAGCAGAAATACCGCGAATTGAACCAGATGGTACAACTCTTGGGGCGCACCATTGAATCGCACCGTCCCCTTACGAGTGGCGACTACAACTCGCTGTTCCAAGTGGTGTCGGATTACGCCTACGCCCTGCAGGTGCTCGATCTCTACGACTATCAGAAACTCACCGTGGATTCCATCACCACAGAATCGCAGTTCCACGCCACCTATGAGAACGCCATGGAGGCCATAGCACAACTTAAGAAACGCTTCGGAGAAAGTGCCCTTTTCGGCAACGAGAAAGATGGTTCCTTTAAGAGTTCCATTGGGCAGATCTACCAGACTTTTGACGGACAAGAACTATACCCATCTGTAGAAGAGAAAGCCGCCATGCTGCTCTATTTGGTGGTGAAAAATCATTCCTTCTCAGATGGTAACAAGCGTATCGCCGCTACCCTGTTCATATGGTTTCTATACCGCAACGGCATACTATACGCCCCCGATGGCCGCAAACGCATTGCCGACAACACCCTTGCCGCTTTAACCTTGATGATTGCCGAAAGTAAACCCGAAGAGAAGGATGTGATGGTAAAAGTGGTGGTGAATCTGATTAACCGAAATAATTGATATATGCTCACCTACATCTCCAACACCGACCACTACAACCTCGTCCTCTCGCGCGTGGCTTCAGTCAGGAAGTCGCTGTGGATCGGCACCGCCGACATCAAGGACCTTTATGTGAAAGTCGGGGATGGCACACTGCCGTTCCTGGCAGTACTGGCACAGTTGGTGCAGAAGGGCGTTGAGGTTCGCCTTATCCACGCAAAAGAGCCGGGACCGGCCTTCCGTGAGGACTTCGACAAGTACCCGTCGTTAGCGAAAGGACTGGAAAGAGTGCTCTGTCCGAGAGTACACTTCAAGATGCTGGTCTTCGATGGCAGCACCGTCTATTTCGGCAGCGCGAACCTCACGGGCGCGGGCATCGGGATGAAAGGGGCGAACACCCGCAACTTCGAGGCGGGCATCCTCACCGACGAGCCGGAATTGGTGCGCCAGGCCATGCAGCAGTTCGACGAGGTCTGGATGGGACTGCACTGCTCTAAATGCCTGCGGCGGAAATACTGCGGGGACCCGATAGTGTGACGTGTGCCAATATGCCACACTCTTGCACAACCGCGTGCTATCTTTGCCGCCGAGTCTTGATTCTTGAATGTAATCTAAAACCACTGATCACTATTCACTGTTCACTAATCACTCATCACCAATGACCGACTTTGCCGCCATAGATTTCGAGACAGCCAACGGGCAGCGCAGCAGCGTCTGCAGCGTGGGCGTGGTGGTGGTGCGCGGCGGCGTCATCACCGACACGTTCTACTCGCTTATCCATCCAGAGCCTGACTACTACGCCTGGTTCTGTCAGCAGGTACACGGACTCTCGCACGAAGACACCGACAACGCGCCCGTCTTCCCTGTCGTGTGGCGGAAAATCGAGCCGCTCATCGCCGGACTGCCCCTCGTGGCGCACAACAGTCCTTTTGACGAGGGCTGCCTCAAGGCCGTGTTCCGTGTCTATCAGATGGACTATCCCGACTACCAGTTCTTCTGCACCTGCCGGGCTTCGCGCCGCCACTTCGGCCGACGATTGCCAAACCACCAGCTGCACACCGTGGCCGAGGCCTGCGGCTGCCCGATGACAAACCACCACCACGCACTCGCCGACGCGGAGGCCTGCGCAAAAATCGCAATGCGGCTGCTGTAGGAACGACAATAGCAGGAGATGGGATGACAACTGGGACATAATCATAAAAAAGTTGTTTCAAATTGTTGTTCCCAATAAAAAAACATATCTTTGCCGCATAAATGAAGCATGAAATGAAAAAGCTAAAGAAGACACCTCGATACGTCACGGAAGAGTTTCACGCCAAACATCATGCAGGTAGTGCATCGGATATATTTCGCTCAACTTGTGAAGATCCTTTATTTTTCCCTCCACCCAAGATTTTCTCCCCTTTTTTTCGTTTTAAATAATAGAACGAAAAACCAAAACCATTATGAGAAAAAGACATTTCCTGTTCTTTGTGTTTTTGTGCGCGGTTTTTGCGGCTTTTGCACAGAAGGATTCCTGCTGCACCAAGAATTATGAGACGGCCTCCTACCTCACCTGCTTTGGGCCGGACTCTCTGCACAGGAAAGGAGAATACCTTGCCTCCATCGAATGGCTCCGCAACGACACCATTGCGAAGGATTACTTGCGATACTACCAAATAGCCGCCGACTGGATTATGCTCGGCCAGAAGGATTCCGCCATCTTA
>CAJODA010000062.1 GCA_905233745.1 uncultured Bacteroidales bacterium | reverse complement strand
AACCCCGCCAACAACGTCATCAACGTAAATGCTTCTTCCAACATCAACACGGTTGAGGTGTTCAACATGATGGGCCAGAGAGTGGCTGTTATCGACGCTAACGACACCAACGTTCAAATCAACACAACCGCTCTGAGCAACGGTATGTATATGATGAGAATCACGACTGAAAACGGCGTTTCCAACCAGAAATTCACGGTTGCCCGCTAATCAAACAGTCACATACTATCCCAAAAATCCTCCGGCGCAAGTCGGGGGATTTTTTTTTAGTTAAAAGTTAATAGTTTATAGATTATAGTTGATATTAACAGTCTTTGTCATACTCTGAACATAATCAGCGTAATTGAAATTTTAATACTTTTGCATTTTTAAAAAATGAACAAAGAGATACTCCGTCTGGCTATCCCCAGTATCATCACCAATATCACCGTACCGTTGTTGGGCATGGTTGACGTGGCCATTGTGGGCCATATTGGCAATGCCAGTTACATTGCGGCCATCGCGCTGGCCACCATGGTGTTCAACCTCATATACTGGAACTTCGGATTTCTCCGCATGGGCACCAGCGGACTCACGGCACAAGCATACGGCGCAGGCGACACACCGGAGTGTTTGCGCGTGCTCGTGCGCGGCCTGGCCATCGCACTGGGCGCCGCCCTGCTGCTTATCCTCTTGCAAAGGCCTATCGGGTTCCTGTGCGAAAAGTGGATCCACAGCAGCGAGGAGACCCTGGCGCTCACCCTCACCTACTTCTACATCCGCATCTGGGCGGCGCCCGCCAACCTGGCCCTTTACGCCCTTAAGGGATGGTTCATCGGCATGCAAAACGCCAAGACGCCCATGTGGATCGCCATCATCCTCAATATCGTGAACATCCTATGCAGCCTTGTGCTTGTTTTCGGATTCCACGCCGGCATTGCAGGCGTGGCCTGGGGCACCGTCATCGCCCAATACTGCGGCCTCACATTGGCCGTCATTCTCTGGTTCGTGCAATATGGGGAAATGCGCCACGACATCCACATACGGGAAAGCCTGAAACTCAAGGAGATGGTTCGCTTCTTCCAGGTCAACGCCGACATTTTCCTGCGCACATTATGCCTCATCGCCGTGTTCACCTTCTTCCCCTACATCTCCGCCGAGATGGGCGACGAGGTTTTGGCGGCCAACACTTTGCTCATGCAGCTCTTCACCCTGCTTTCGTACATCATGGACGGATTTGCCTACGCGGGCGAGTCCTTGGTAGGACGCTTTGTCGGCGCCAGAGATGTGGAATCCCTGCAAAAATGCGTGCGTCGGCTGCTGCAATGGGGATTGGGTCTGGCGCTGCTGTTCACGCTGCTATACGCCACCTGCGGGCGCGGGCTGCTGGGCATTCTCACCAGCGACCAGACCGTGGTGAACACCGCCATGCAATACATCCTTTGGACCATATTAGTGCCCTTCACGGGCTTCGCCGCCTTCATCTACGACGGCATATACATCGGAGCCACCGCCAGCAAGGCCATGCGCAATGTGATGTTTGTGGCCACGGGCGCGTTTTTCATCGCCTACTATGCCCTGCACAGTCCACTGGGCAATGACGGCCTCTGGATTGCTTTCCTGATTTTCCTCACCCTCCGAGGGCTACTGATGTTCCTGTGGGAGAAAAAGGCACTGGTGATTAAAGAGTTTAGAGTTTAAACTCAGAATCCTTTAATCTTTCATCTTTCATCTTTCATCTTTCACCTTTCACCTTTCATCTTTCACCGTCCTCGGCACCACCAGCGAACCGACGATGGACACCACCAGAATGCCAAGAATGATGAACAAGGATGCCACGGTGGAAATATTGAGATGGAAGAACTCGTGCCCGAGCATCTTGAAGCCGATGAAACACAGCAGCACGCCCAAGCCATATCGTAACAGCCAGAATTTGTCGGTCACATTGCTGAGCAGGAAGAAAAGGGACCGCAATCCCATGATGGCGAAGATATTGGAAAAAAACACGATAAAGGTGTCAGTCGTAACGGAAAAGACGGCAGGAATGGAATCCACGGCAAAGATGATATCGGAAAACTCAATCACCAACAGCACCAAAAACAGCGGCGTGATGAAGTTCTTGCCGTCCACTTTGGTGAAGAAGTTGTGACCGTCCAATTCGCGCGTGACGCGGAAATGTTTGGAAGCGAACTTCACGACAGGATGGTTAGCCGTATCGATTTTCTCATCGCCCTTGTTGCGGAACATCTTGATACCGGAATAGATCAATATCACACCGAAAATGGCGAGAATCCACGAGAAGCGGGCCACCACGGCACCCAACAAAAATATGAAGGCAAATCGTAGAATGATGGCACCCAAGATGCCCCAGAACAACACTCTGTGGTAGTATTTTTTATCAATGCCGAAGCTCACGAAAATCATAATCATCACAAAGATATTGTCGATGGAGAGGGACTCTTCCAGAAAATAGCCGGCAAGATACTGGTTAGCCATCTCCTTGCGATATACATCCAGCGCCGAAGCGAAATCCATGCCGGGCTGGAGGAGGGCTTCCAAAGAGGTGCCGCCTGCAAAGGAGAGCAGTTCCTCCATGCTAGTGATACCGTGCACCCACTCTGCCCTTAAGCGAATCAGGAGGGCCATGCCCATCGCCATCAACACCCAGACACAGGTCCATATTAAGGCCTCTTTGGCTTTGATTTCATGATCTTTTTTATGAAAAACACCCAAATCCATAGCCAGCATCAGAATGATGAAGACCATAAACGCACCGAAGAAAATAAATCTGCTCATATCTATTTACAAGTTATTTTTTGAGAGCCGCAAAGATAGTCTATTTTTTGTACTTTTGCCGACCTTAAAAGATATTTATGGTTTTCAGCAGTACGCTTTTCCTATTCGTTTTCCTAGCTGTGTTTCTCGTCATCTACCACCTGACGCCAGCCAGATTGAAGAACATCGTTCTGCTTGTCGCGAGCCTCGCTTTCTATGCATGGGGAGCCCCGAAATTCCTCTTCATCCTGCTGGCTTCCCTGGTTCTCAACTTCTATATTGTAAGAAGTATGAGTCGCCAAGAACAGCGCCGGAAAGTGGGTCTCGTGCTCTCCCTGATCCTGAATCTCGGCCTTCTGGCCTACTTCAAATATGCCAACTTCTTTGTGGACAACTTGAACCATCTGCTGTCCACTGCCAACCTAAAGCCCGTGCCTTGGATGGAGGTGGCGCTACCCATCGGAATATCATTCTTCACATTCCAGTCACTAACCTACACCATAGACGTTTACCGCCGGGTGCACGCGCCGTTGCGACACCTCCACGACTATCTGCTCTACATTCTGATGTTCCCGCAATTGATCGCGGGTCCTATCGTGCGGTTCAACACCATAGCGGATGACATTGTGGACCGCCGGCACAATGACACCATTGACAACAAGCTGTACGGCATGTATCGTTTTGCACTCGGACTGGCCAAGAAAGTGCTTATCGCCAACATCCTGGGGGCGCAGGTGGACCAATTCTACGCCCTCCCGCACGAGCAAGTCACGGGTACCATTGCCCGCATTGCCGCCCTCGCATACTCTTTCCAAATATACTTTGATTTCAGTGGCTATTCCGACATGGCCATCGGATTAGGGTATCTGCTAGGATTCAAATTTCCAGAGAACTTCGACAACCCTTACACCTCACAAAGTGTAAGTGAGTTCTGGCGACGGTGGCACATGACTCTCGGTGCCTGGCTCAAGGATTATCTGTACATTCCTCTCGGCGGGAACCGGAAAGGCACCGCACGGACCTACTTCAACCTGGCTGTTGTGTTTCTCGTCTGCGGCATCTGGCATGGCGCCGGATGGAACTTCCTTGTATGGGGCATCTGGCACGGTCTGTTCATCATCAGCGACAAGCTGTTCCTGAACCGCTTGCTGAGCAAAACCCCGAAACTCTTGCGCGTACTCCTCACCTTCACCGTCGTCACCATCGGCTGGATCTTCTTCCGTAATGACCTCTTCGGTGATGCTGTCTTCTACATCGGCAAACTCTTTGACTTCCACCATACGGCAGCAAATCTGACAGCCGAGTTCACCACCATGCTCTGCCTGGCTATCCTATTCTCCTTCCTCACCCTTAGCAAGTTCGGGCAAAAGGCGCAAGACCTCTGCTACGCGACCGAACGTCCCGAATGGCAACACTACATCACTTTTGTCTGCGCCATGATTCTGATGGTAGCTTCCGCCGCCTATCTGAGCGCCTCCGGTTTCAATCCTTTCATCTACTTTAAATTCTAACGCTATGAAAGGAAGAAAAACCACATTGTATATCCTTTTCCTGATTGCGCTGCTGCTGCCGCTGTTTCAGATGATCACCCGTCTGTTTCCAGAGCCCATGCTCCGTGGCACATTCGTACGCCACAATAAACCGGCACTGACAGCCGAAAGCTGGTTCAATGGCAACTTCCAATCCGAATATGAGCTATATGTCAACGATAGCCTTGGATTTCACAGCAACTTGGTAAAGATGCGCAATCTGTTTTGCATCAAGGTTTTCCATCAGATTAACAACAACAGTGTCGTGCTCGGGAAGGACAACTATCTGTATGAGCAAGACTATATTGACGCACATTATGGGACAGACTTCATAGGACGGGATTCCATTCTTCAACAAGTGGAAAAGACAAAAAAGCTACAGGATGCTTTGGAGGCCAGGGGTAAAACTCTCGTGGTGTTTCTAGCGCCCAGCAAGGCAGATTACCTGCCCGAATACATCCCTGAATTACTACGGAAGGCAGAAACCGACAGCACCAACCATAAACTTTTCAGTCAACTGCTGAAACAGCACGGTGTTAATGTCATCGACTATAATAGTTATTACCTGTCACAGAAAGCCAGCACGCCATATCCGTTGTACCCGCAATACGGCATCCACTGGAGCAAGTACGGGACAGTGCATGCCACCGACAGTCTGGTTCGATACATCGCCGGCAAAAGCGGGCTTCAGCTGCCCCGATTGATTATCGACCGTTATGAGGTCAGCGACAATCCCCAATTCACCGACTATGATCTGGGAAGCATCCTCAACATAGCAGGCGGGCCCATGAAGAGTTTCCCACTTTGCTATCCCGAGTGGCACTGGACCAGTGACACCATCTCTCCAAGACCCACCCTTACGGTTGTTTCCGACAGCTACTATTGGGAAGTCTATAACATGCAGATACAGGAGAAATGTTTCCAAGGATGGTTTTGGTATTACAACAGCACTGTGTATCCCGAGAGCTTCACCAAAGAAACCTTCACAAATGAAATGGACATGAAGGAGGTCATAGAAAAATCGGATGTCATCCTCATCATGAGCACAACACCCGGTCTTAGAACATTTTCTTGGGGGGCAATTGACAACTTCCTGAAAGCCTTGTAACTTTCAAGAGGGCCCTATATCATTTATTTAGGCAATAGTTTCACAAACGGGGTCATCATCTCTTCCATAGATATACCGCCATGCTGGAACGTGTGCTTATACAGGTTCACGTACTGGTTATAGTTGTTCTGGTATGCGAAGAAATCGGATTTCGTAGCAAAGATGAAACGCTGGGTGATGTTCTCCTTCGGCAGGAAGGCGTCATCCGGGTTCTTGATTTCAAACACCTCCTTGGCTGGATAATCCATACTGCTGCGTCCGACCTTATAGCGCAAGTTGGTGTTGACATCGCGCTCACCCACCATTTTCAGCGGACGTTCCACCTTGATAGTACCGTGGTCGGTGGCGATGAAAACCGGAATCTTTTTTTCGGACAAGTACTTGAGCATATCCAAAAGCACGGAATTTTCGAACCAGGAGGCGGTAATGCTGCGATAAGACTTCTCATCCTCCGCCAATTCGCGCACCACATGCACGTCCGTGCCGGCGTGAGAAAGCATATCCACAAAGTTGAAAACTATCACATTCAGCGCGTTATGCATCAGCTGGTTGAAATTATCGAAAACCTTCTTGCCGAAATCCGCATTCAGCACTTTGGCATAGGAATACTTCATGGTCTTGCCATAACGTTTCAGATACTCGCCCAGCAACTGTTCCTCAAACTGGTTTTTGCCGCCCTGGTCGTTCTCGTTCAACCACATTTGCGGGTACTTCTTGGCAATCACAGAGGGCATAAGTCCGGAAAAAAGAGCATTGCGGGCATAGTGGGTGGCTGTGGGCAAGATACTGTAACAGATGGTCTCATCCTCTACATAGTAATAATCGTGCAACAGCGGATAGATGCAGCGCCACTGGTCGAAACGCAGATTGTCGATCACAAACAGGAAGGTCGGTTTCTGCTCGCTGAGACTTGGAAACAGTTTCTCTTTAAGCACCGTGTGTGACTGAATCGGTTTGTCAGTGCCACGGCCATTCACCCAGTCGATATAATTGCGTTGCACAAACTTGGCGAACTGCACGTTAGCCTCCTCTTTCTGAGCTGCCAGCATCTCGGCGACACTCTCGTCCTCTATCTTCTCAATCTGCATCTCCCAATTCACCAAGTCACGATACAGATCGTTCCACTCCTCTACCGACAGACGGTCTGAAATACGCATGGAGAGCTCACGGAACGACTGCTGATAATCCTCCGTCACCTTGGCAGTCACCAACTTCTTATTGTCAATATTCTTCTTCAGACAAAGCAATATCTGATTGGGGTTCACCGGCTTAATCAGATAATCGGCGATATTGGAGCCAATGGCGTCTTCCATGATATGCTCCTCTTCACTCTTGGTAATCATCACGATGGGAATATGCGGATAGTCCTTCTTCAGGCGCTGAAGGGTCTCCAACCCGCTAAGTCCAGGCATATTCTCATCCAAAAAGATGATATTCACAAACTCTTTCTTCAGAATTTCCAGCGCTTCCATACCACTGAGCGCAGGAATCACATCGTAGCCTTTAGAGTTTAAAAACAGAATATGGGGTTTCAGCAAATCAATCTCATCGTCCGCCCATAATATTTTCACGTTCATACTTCAAAATTTTTAACGGACTATAAACGGAGATGAAGGGGATTTATTGTATTGGGTGAAAGGGGTACATGGGGTGAAAGGGGTACATGGGGTAAAGGGTGAAGGGTACAAAGGTGCAAGGGGTACATGAGAAAAATGATGCCGCGGCCTGTGCACGGATTGCATTAACGCAACATTATTCTTGCTGTCGACACCTTTGTTCCAGTTCTGCAATTTTCTCTCTCAATTTCCGCATTTCCTCATCATTTTCCCGTTTCACCGAATGTCTGAATTTGAGCATCGCAAGATTCAGTTCGAAGGAAGTCTCGCTGCTCTGGACTGGCAACACATCAGTAAGCAGGGCCTCTACCAACTGGCCACCACGCCGTAGCAATGTTTTCTGTTCCAATGAATTCTCTTTCCGCTGAGGTATTTCCGTCATTACTCGCGACAGTTCCTTCAACTTGGCATATGCCTCCACAATAGCAATGGTGGTCTCTACCGCCCTCGGACTTTTTAAAATAGTGGCAAGCATGTAAAGACCTTTTTCGGTGAATGCTTTGGGAAGATATTTGGAATGTTGTCCCCGCCCAGATTTCTTTAAGGTCGAAATTTTCGACCTTAAAGCCGACACCTCCTCATCTATCAATTCCCAAACATACCCATCTGGAAATTTTTCGGGATTATTACTAACTGCCTCATTGATGCGCTTCGTTTCTACGCCATACAATTCTGCAACATCAGAATCCAAAATCACCTGCTGGTCTCGCAGGGTGATAATCTTGTTTTCTACTTCTAAAATGTTTGTCATAGTGTTAAATATTTTTGTGTTCAAAATCATTGCAAAAATGTCACATAGCTACCGCCAACAACGCACTGCTATAACGGGCTTATCTTCCAACTGCCCATCGTAATAGCCGCAGATGGTTTTCGGAACATTGGGAAGCAAATTGAAATAGTTGTCCGACCATTTTACATCTTTGCCAGTAGTTTCGGTCACGTGCACACCATAGCAGAACGTGGGGCTCGTGAGGGTTAGTTCAAAATGGTCGCCGTAGTTCTTAAGTTCCTGCTGAATATCACCTGATTCAAATTTCATTTTGCCCAAAGATGTGAAGAAGACAACTCTCTCGGCGTGAAGTTTTCCATCAAGGAAAAGTTGCACGAGAGCAAAGGTTTTAGCGGGTGATATTTTGAGTTTCTTGGCATCCAGCGACAGCACCTTCATGGCATGGCCGGAGGGCACTTTCACACGAACGGACTGGCATTCATTCAGCGGGGTTCCATCAAGTGCAAAGAGTTGCCAACGCACCTCGCCATTCACGGCTGTCAATTGGTCATTAACCACATAGACATCCTTTTCATCATTGACCGGATCCACACAGACAGCCACATTCTGGTATGCCTCTTTAAACTGATAGTGCAGGGCTTTCCAGCGGCCCGTGTAATCGATGCTGCTCCACGAGGCCACGGGCCAGCAGTCGTTGAGTTGCCAGCAAAGCGTGCCGGCGCAACGGTCGTGCTGGATGCGGTGCGCGTCGATGGCTTGGCGGATGCCCAATGCCTGCACCAACTGGCTCATGTATGCAAACTCGTCCAGGTTGTCGGTTTTCGTATAGCCGAACTCCTCCTGCATGGCCTTGCGGATAATCTCCACACCACGCCCGTGCTTCTGATGATTGCGCATCACTGGAGAAGCCAGCGTACGCTGGTCCTCCGGAGCAAAGGTCACAATCGTACTCATCTCCGGATAGGATTGGAAACCGTACTCCGACATAAAGCGTCCCGTTTTCTCTTTCCAAACGTCAAAGGACTGCTCGCCCCACCAAACGCCCCAGTAATGGGAACAACCGTGCGTGCAGCACTCAGGATGGCCCCAGCCGAATGTGGGAGACGAGGAAATGTACGGAATACCCTTGTGGTTCTCATCCACCTCATTGGCCAAAGAATGTTCAAACAATTTGCTGAAGTCAGCGAACAACTGCTTATACTGCGCGTCGCTCCAACCGAGAGCGGTTTGCCAGCCCCAGTCTTCCAGACCGTTGTGCACCTCGTTGTTGCCACAATAGAGGGCAATGCACGGATGGTTGCGCAAACGCTTGAGTTGATGAAGGGCCTCAAAATCCACATTGTCCAAAAACGCTTTATCCCCGGGATAAGGATTGCAGGCAAACATGAAATCCTGCCAAACCAGCAAGCCCAGTTCATCGCAATAATTGTAAAAAGCATCATTTTCGTAAATGCCGCCGCCCCAGACGCGAATCATGTTCATGTTGACTTCCGCGGCATCATGCAGAAGACGGTAATACACATCACTGCCTTCCGGGGTGTTGAGCGTGCCAGGGTAAGAGGATGCCGGAATCCAGTCGGCACCACGCATGAAACAGGTCTTGCCGTTGACCTTGAAGGCAAAGGACTCCCCTATCGAATCCTTCTCGCGCACCAGTTCCACCGTGCGAAAACCGTGGCGGAGCGTATATTGGACTTCCTGTTTCTTGTCACTAACCGTTATCACATAGGTGTACAAATGCTGCCCGCCCATACCATTGGGCCACCAGAGCTTGGGGTGGTGAATGGGAACGGAAACGGTGAATCTGTTTTCCCCATAATCCAACTTCACGCGTTCCTTCACTTTGGCACATAACCCGTCTTCATCGAACACCTCTATCTGTACAGTGCATTTATTATGTTTTTTACCCGACAGGACATCCACCTGCACGGCGCTCTTCCAAGTGCCTGCAGTATCAAAGCTCGGTTCCGTATCATACGCATACACATCACCCATTTTCAAGTCATTGAAACTCTCCAAACGCACATTCTTCCATATACCGCAGGTGTTGAGTTTCGGGCCCCAATCCCAACCCGACTGGTATTGCGCCTTGCGGGTGAAGACGCGGTTGTCCGGAAGCTTGTAGGGCAACTGGGCGGCAGCTGTGGAATCACGAGGCGCTGTTGGATAAAACCTGACCAACAGTTCATTCCCTTTCTTTTTCAAGACATCCGTAACACAGAAGCGCCATTGGCGGAACATATTGTTCAACAATGTAGCATCCTCCTCCTTATCCATGGATTTCAACAGCTGCCCGTTCAACCAGACTTCTGCGTATGTATCCAGGCCGTCAAAGACAAGCCATTGGTTTTCAAACTCCTTCCCATCTCCACCGCAGTCAGCATCAAAGATTAGTCGATAGGTCCAAGTGCTGTCCGACACCCATTGCACGGAATCCTCATTGGTGCCGAAGAACGGGTCCGGAATCAGATTGTTGGCCAGCAGGTCAGTATGGATGTTGCCCGGCACCGTGGCGGGATACCATTGTCCCTGATACTGGAACTGCCAGTTGTTGCTTATGCAACCCGATTTGCTTTCCAGGCTTTGCACGTGCGTGGCGGGCATCTTGTCCGTCTTGCAACCCATGAAGAGCAAAAGCGGGAGGAGGAGGGTGAGGATGAGACGAGGGGACATTTTGGGGATAGGGTACAAGGTTAAAGGTAAAAGGTTCAAGGTACAAGGGGTGAAAGGTACAAGGGGTGAAAGGTACAAGGGGTGAAAGGTACAAGGGGTGAAAGGTGCAAGGGGTAAAAGGGCAACGGGTGAAAAGACCAAAGACCAAAGACCAACAGCTTATCGCAGGAATCCTTGTTTTTTCAGGGCTTCGAGCAAGACCTCAGCGAAGTGTTCGTTGTCGGCTTTGGTGTAGCGATGTTTCGTGAAGACTTGGGCGAGGTTCTCGCAGTCGGGATTCTCGGCGAGGATCCCCTTGGTCTCTGATGAGTTCTCTTTATCGGCGTACAGGGCATCAATACGCGCTTTATCATAATCCTGGTAAGTTTCACGATGGATTAAGGCTTCCATCGGAAGTTTCTGAGTCAGGGCAGGTTTGGCTACGGGATAGCCTATCGGGATGCAGGCCACAGGAATCACGTGCTTGGGCAAGTTGAGTACCTCAATGAACTTGTCCACGTTGTAGGTAATGGTGCCGAGCCAGCAGAAGCCAAGGCCGAGTGATTCGGCGGCCACGCAGGCATTCTGAGCGGCGATCAGGGCATCCGTCACTGCCCACTGATAAGATTGGAGGTTGCTGTACGCCTCCGTCTCGGCATCGCGAAACTCGCAATAGCGGTTGAAACGGCGGAAGTCGGCGCAGAAAGTAAGAATAAGAGGCGCTTTCGTCGCCATGGGCTGGTTGAAATGGAAGGGAGCCAGTTTTTGTTTCATAGCCTCATCTTGGGTGACGATGATGCTGAACAGTTGCATGTTGCCCATTGTGGAGCCGCTGCAGGCGGCCTTCAAAATCAGGTTCAAGGTTTCATCATCCACCTTCCGGTCGAGGTATTCACGCACGCTCACGTGATTGAGAAGGGTGTTAAGGGTATCGTTCATAAAAAATGCATTAAAAATTCGTACTAACTAATAAGGTCGCTAACTTTATTCACCACACGGTATTCCAAATCTTCAAAATTCTTAAAATGAGCCTTTCCACAACGAATCTTCTGTTTTTCATTCAGGTGGAGTTTGTCTAAATCCACAATCGGGGTTCCTGTGTTTTTGGTTTCTGCGACAAAATACACTTTCTTATCATCTTCAAACACAACAGCCCAATCCGGATTATAGTTACCAATTGGAGTTGGAATTTTGAACCAATCTGGCAATTTGAAATAAAATTTCACCTGTTCGCTGGACTCACAATCTTTGGCAAATTGATTTTCAACGGTTGAATCAAGCGGAACAAATTCTTCATAGATGGTTTTATCTGAATTACCGACCTTAAAGGTATAATCATTCAAATAAACTTCCAAGTCCTCTGCCTCGAACAATCGCATTTCATACTCTTCGCTGCCAATCCGCTGATATTTGATGCCATCAATCATCAAAGCAT
>CAJODA010000061.1 GCA_905233745.1 uncultured Bacteroidales bacterium | reverse complement strand
GACCCAAAGGAGATAGACTTCCTCCTCCTGTCGCACGCGCACATAGACCATTCCGGCCTCATACCTTATATATATAAGCTGGGATTTCGCGGCAAGGTGTTCTGCACACCGGCCACGCGTGACCTTTGTGCTATCATGTTAGCCGACTCCGGGCGCATCCAGGAGGCGGATGCCAAACAGTTCAACAAAAAGAAAGAGCGCGTCAACAAGGAGCCCATCGAGCCGATATATACCGAGAAGGATGCTGCCGAATGCATGTCTCAGTTTGTGAGCATTCCCCGCAAGCTTAACTTCTTCATCACTCCCGACGTGTCCATCGAATTCTTCGAGACCGGGCACATGCTGGGCAGCAGCGCCATTTTCATAACGTTCAAAGAGGGGCGTAAGACCCGGACGCTCTGCTACACGGGGGACATCGGCCGCTACGACAAGCGCATCCTCCCCGACCCCGAGCCGTTCCCGCCCGCCGACTACATCATCACCGAGTCCACGTACGGCGACCGCCTGCACTCCACTCTCGACCAGGCCGACCAGGAGCTGATGCTGGTGGTGCGCGACGCCTGTGCCAAACGCCGCGGCAAGCTGCTCATCCCGTCATTCGCCATCGGACGCACCCAGGAGATTGTCTATTCCTTGCACCGGCTGAAACTGGCCGGCGACCTGCCCGACATCGAATGCTTTGTGGACAGCCCGCTCGCCTGCTCAGCCACCAACATCTACCGCCTGCACGACGAAAACTTCAACGCAGACATCCGGCAGTTCATGGAAACGACAAAGGATCCCTTCGGATTTGACAAGCTGACCTACGTGCGCACCATTGACGACTCCAAAAGACTCAACACATACAACCGCCCGTGTATCGTCATCTCCGCCTCAGGCATGATGGAGGCCGGACGTATCAAACACCACCTGGCCAATAACATCGAGGACCCCAAGACCACCATCCTGTGCGTCGGCTACTGCTCACCCTCCACCTTGGGTGCCAAGATCATGCGCGGCGACCAGAGAGTCTCCATCTTCGGTGAGATCTATGATGTGAAGGCCCAGCTGGCCCGCATCGACGCCTACTCCGGACATGGTGACTACAACGAACTCATCCGCTACCTCTCCTGTCAGAAGGGCAACCGCCGTCTGAAGAAGATTTTCATTGTACACGGCGAGGACGACGTGCGCAAGGCATACGTCAAGCACCTGGCCGATGCTGGGTTCAAAAAGGCGCAGGTACCGATGTTCAGGGAGAGCGTGGAGCTGGACTAGTTAATAGATAATAGTTATAGGAGATTAGGGGTTGGCAAGGAATAGTATTGTCGGAGATAAGAGTTTGGCTTTTGCAAAGAGAGTGGCAAGATGTTATCGTTTTTTAATAGATAAAAAGAAAGAAACCATAATGAATCACATATTGATAACGGGAGCGAAGGGGCAGTTGGGAAACTGCTTGCGCGATTTGGCGGCAGAGTATCAAGAAAAGTACACCTTCTTCTACACTGATGTGGAGGAATTGGACATCACTGATGCGGCGGCCATCGAAAATTTCGTCACCAGCCACGACATTGACGTCATCATCAATGCCGCGGCCTACACTGCCGTTGACCGGGCGGAGGATGATGTGGAGACCGCTTTCAAGCTGAACCGCGATGCTGTGCGGAATGTGGCGGAGGTGGCCAGGAAGCACCACATATATGTGGTACACATTTCCACCGACTACGTGTTTTCCGGTGAGGCGTGCCACCCCTACCAAGAGGATACTCCCATAGCGCCGATATCGGTGTATGGCAAGTCCAAAGCCGAGGGGGAAACGGCCCTTTTCGAAAGCGGATGCAATGCGACACTGATACGAACCTCCTGGCTCTACTCGGAATATGGGCACAATTTCGTAAAGACCATGCTGAAGTTGGGAAGTGAGCGAGACCTGGTGACTGTCGTCAGCGACCAGATCGGCGGTCCCACGTATGCCGGTGACCTGGCTGAGGCGGTGTTACGGGCGGTTGAAGCTAACATAAACCGCGAGGGCGTTCAGGTGTACCATTTCGCAAACGAGGGTTGCATCAGCTGGTACGATTTCGCCGAAGCCATCATGGAGCTGTCCGGAAACAAGTGCCACGTAAAGCCCATTTTTACGGGAGAATATCCGGCAAAAGCGCCAAGACCTGCCTACTCAGTCTTCAATTTAAGCAAAATCAAACAGGAACTATCCATTGAAATCCCCTACTGGAGAAAAAGTTTGGAATTGATAATCAATAGATTACAGAGATAAAAAATTTTTTAGGCAAAAAAATACCGGTGTTACGAAAAATATTGTATTTTTGCCCACCTTTTAAAACCGCGCAAGCGGATTGTTCTTTTTTATAGACAAAAGCCGTTGTAGCTCAGTGGTAGAGTACATCCTTGGTAAGGATGGGGTCATGAGTTCAACTCTCATCAACGGCTCAACTTGACACAAACAAGCAAAATAAATACTAATCATTAATTAATAAGAAAAATGGCAAAAGAAAAATTTGAACGTACTAAACCCCACGTTAATGTGGGAACCATCGGTCACATTGACCACGGCAAAACTACGTTGACTGCCGCCATCACCACCGTGCTGGCTAACCAAGGTCTCTCCGAGGTCAGATCTTTCGATTCTATCGATAATGCTCCTGAAGAGAAAGAACGTGGTATCACCATCAACACCGCTCACATCGAGTATCAGACTGAGACTCGTCACTATGCACACGTTGACTGTCCGGGTCACGCCGACTATGTGAAGAACATGGTAACTGGTGCTGCTCAGATGGACGGCGCTATTTTGGTTGTGGCTGCTACCGACGGTCCCATGCCGCAAACCCGTGAGCACATCCTGTTGGCAAAACAGGTCGGTGTGCCAAAAATGGTTGTTTTCATGAACAAGGTTGACTTGGTTGACGACCCTGAGTTGCTCGACCTCGTTGAGATGGAAATCCGTGACCTGCTGTCATTCTACGGATTCGACGGCGACAACACCCCGGTTATCCGCGGTTCCGCCCTCGGTGGCTTGAACCTCGAACCGAAGTGGGTTGAGAAGATCATGGAACTCATGAACGCAGTTGACACTTGGATTCCGCTGCCTCCGCGTGACGTTGACAAAGACTTCCTCATGCCTGTGGAAGACGTGTTCTCCATCACCGGTCGTGGTACCGTGGCTACCGGTCGTATCGAGACTGGTGTTATCCACACCTCCGACCCTGTCGACATCATCGGTATGGGTGCTGAGAAGCTCAAATCCGTCGTTACGGGTGTTGAGATGTTCCGCAAGATCCTCGATGAAGGTGAAGCTGGTGACAACGTAGGTCTGTTGCTCCGCGGTATCGACAAAGACGAAATCCGTCGTGGTATGGTTATCGCAAAACCGGGTTCTATCCATCCTCACAAAAAATTCAAAGCTTCTGTGTATGTTTTGAAGAAAGAAGAAGGTGGTCGTCACACCCCGTTTGGCAACAACTACCGTCCTCAATTCTACTTCCGTACAACGGACGTTACCGGTGCTATCACTTTGCCTGCTGGCGTTGAGATGTGTATGCCTGGTGATAACGTAGAAATCACGGTTGACCTGCTCTCTGAAATCGCTCTGAACATGAACCTCCGTTTCGCTATCCGCGAAGGTGGTCGTACCGTGGGCGCTGGTCAGATCACTGAGATCCTCGACTAAGAGAACATCGCTCAACTAAACAACAAGAGAAGGGCATTGCTATAATGCCCTTTCTTTTACAGGGGATTAGTTTAATGGTAGAATGACGGTCTCCAAAACCGCAGATGGGAGTTCGATTCTCTCATCCCCTGCAAGGAAAAAGGTCGCAAAATTGCGACCTTTTTTTGATATTCCATGCTGGCAACTATGAATAAACTTTGGCAATGATATAGCAGTTGACCCATTGTCCGCACATTAGAGCGGACGCGCAAAAATCCCCTTCTTTTTAAGAAGGGGTGGCCGTAGGCCAGGGTAGTAATATAAAGTATCAGAATTCCATATTAACTACCCCGCCCTTCGGGCACCCCTTCTGGATTCAGAAGGGGAGTTAGCTCTCCGCGGCACTGTTGTGCCACAATCATTATTTTACAAAAGGGGGATCCAGCTGTTGTTGCTTCAACAGGTCAACATCTATATTATTGCCTAAACTTTTATTAACAACTACTGCACCTTTCACCGTGTACCCTTCACCTTTCCACTACCCTACCAACACCCATCAAAACCCGTCTATTTAACCACGCGTTTCTCGTTATTGGCAATGAACGATTTCCAATCGTTGAACTTCTTGCCGCCCCCCACCACAACGCGATGCTGCAAATGATGGCATACAGCAGCCGCCAGCGCGTCGGTAGCATCCAAATACTCAATAGAGTCTTTCAACGGGTACATGTGGCACAACATGGCAGCCACCTGTTCCTTGGCAGCGTTGCCGTTGCCCGTAATCGACTGCTTTATCTTCCGGGGTTCATATTCGTACACCTCCATACCCGCATGCAGACAGGCGGCAATCACAATGCCCTGCGCACGTCCCAACTTCAGCATCGACTGCACATTCTTGCCATAAAACGGAGCCTCGATGGCTAATATATCCGGATGATACTGCTCGATAAGGGCATTCATCTTTTCGTAGATGAACTTCAACTTCGCATAATGGTCGGTCAGTTTCTTCATCTGTATCACACTGATCACCTCCACCTCCGACTTGCTGAGATGCGTGTTCAGTATGGCATACCCCATCACATTCGTGCCGGGGTCAACACCTAAGATTTTATGCTGAAGCTGTTCTTCCATGGTTATTTTTCGAAGAATAGGATTTTCTGATTATAGTCTATCACAGCACGATGTTCCACCAGGAAATCATTGCCTAGAATCACTTGTACCGGGTTCCGGCGCAAGCGCTGATACGCGAGGTTGATATAGGTAAGGTCGAGCAATGCCATGTTCGCGTAGTTTTCCAAGCGGTAGCGTCCCACATGAAAATCAGGAATGTCAGCCACATGCACCTCGAACCCATCACCGCCGATGCCGGCCGTTACGCCATCATGCTCCCTGGTGAGCAACGCCGGCAGAAGACTCTTGGCAAAGGAGTAGTCCATGCACGTGTGCGATGCGCCCGTGTCGAGCACCATGCGCACAGCCTTGCCTGCCACTCGTCCATTGACCAGCGTGTGAAAATCACCCTGCTCAAGTTCCACAATATTCAGTTTTGTCCTGTACATATAATCCTTGGAAAAGAATAGGAAAAACGAGGCCGTTACAGCCAGTGCTTTTTGATGAAGAAGACCACCAGAAAGACCAATATCAGCAAGCAGAAGCCCATCACAATCCAGAAAGCGTACGGTGAAGCGGCAAAAGGCAGGGCCACATTCATACCATAGATGCCAGTGATGAAGGTCAACGGAAGCACAATTGTAGAGATGATGGTGAGCATGCGCATGATCTCGTTGGTCTTGTTGGTCTGCATCGAATCGAACGTGCTGGAGAGGCCATCCACCAACTCGCCGTAGTCTTCAATCATATCCCACATCTTCTGGTAAAAGTCGAGGATATTGCCCCAGTACTCTTCCATATCATCGGCAAAGCCCTTGATTTCACCGGATTCGAACTTGTTGAAAAGGCGCAACTGCGGCCGGAACATGGTGTTCATCTGAATGATATTCTTGCGGAAGCGGGAGATCTGCTCAATGAGATGTTCCGATTTGCTGTTGAACAGTTCCCGGTTGATGTAGTCGATCTCGGTGCCCATGCGCTCCACCAGCAGGAAGGTCTCTTTCATCATGCGGTAGAGGATATGATAAAGGATGGCATCGCTGGTGCCGCTGATATCGTCCTCGTCATCCGGTTCAGGATTCACCTTGGTATAGTTGAACAAGTCCTGCACCACATAGTGGGAGTTGCCCACCGTAATGAGATAATCCTGTCCCCAGAAAATCTTAGTCTCCTCTGTTTTAACCAGGAGGGTCCGCTTGTCCATCAAAGGGAAATGGAGCACGAGGAAATAATAATCATCGTACTCATCGATTTTGGGACGTTGGACAAAGCTGGAACAGTCTTCAATATCCAAAGGGTGAAAATGGAAGTTATCCCGCAAGAAATCTAAATCCTCTACTGTCGGACTGGTGATATGGTGCCATTTGAAGGTACCGAAATTGATGGTATCAACCATGAATAACCTCCTTTCTACTATTGGATTAATACTGACAAAGACTACATCTTAGCGTTCGTTTTTTAAGTTTGCAAAAATACAAAAAAAGCGAAAATAATTTATTTTTGCGCCAAATTTAAATTTGCATGAAAAACTACCTGTTTCCTCTCCTGTTCTTCGCTACTATCGGCATCGCCATCTGGTACATGTCCCGGCGCACCGCTTTCATTTTTGGATGCAAACCAACCTGGTTTTACATCGGATACACCCTGTTATTGGTCGCCTCCTTTGTGTTCACCTTTGGCGGGGCCTCTGCTTGGACCAGCAATACCATTTGCCACATTTTGTTCTGCATTTTCAGCACTCTGTCGGGAGTATTGCTGTATCTGCTCCTAATCATGATAGTCGTGGACGCTGTGCAACTGTTCGCGCACTTCTCCCCACGAGTGTTTGGACTCCTTGTAGGCGTGTTCACGCTGACATTGTGCACCTGCGGTATAATCAACGCGTTCACGCCACGACTCACGCCTGTGTCCGTGGAACTGCCCAACTTGCAGCAACCTGTGCGCGCCGTGCTCCTCACCGACACTCACCTGGGACATTTCCGCGGACAGCGACATCTGCAAAAAATAGTCCAAAAGGTCAATGCGGCCAAACCAGACATCATCTTCTTCACCGGAGACTGTTTTGAAAGCCCTTACAACCTCAACCTAAAGACTTTAGAACCGCTGAAACAACTGAGTGCGCCCGTCTATTTTGTAGCCGGCAATCACGACGGTTATGTAGGAACAGATTCAGTTAAGGCGCTGCTACAGCAAGTAGGCGTACATGTTTTAGAGACGGAAACCGTGGAAGACCACGGCCTGCAGATTGTGGGGTTGGATTACATGCGTGCCGATGAGCACGACGGCAACTCCATGCATGCGCCCGTGGGCGATGCCACTGTGGAATCCGTAAGTAAAGAACTGATACACAAATGGAAACTTCCACTTGTGGTACTGCATCACAACCCTTGCGGTGGCCAATACTTGGAGAAAGCCGGCGCGGATCTCTACTTGGCGGGCCACACGCACGGCGGCCAGCTTTACCCGCTCATTTGGGTCAACGACCGCATTTTCCAGTTCAACCGCGGACTGTACCGTTTCGGCAACATGCAGGCATACACCTCCTGCGGCACGGGCACCTTCGGTCCGCCCATGCGTATCGGAACGAGGAGCGAGATTACGGTGATGGAGATGAAAGGAAAATAAGGGTGCATGAGGTGAAAGAGGTGAAGGAGGTGCATGAGAAAAAAGGAGGAAAGGAGGATGAAGAGGAAAATAAGGGTGCATGGGGTGAAAGAGGTGAAGGAGGTGAAAGGGGTAAAGTGTTATAAATTTGATTTACAATGTTGAATCATGACAAAGGAAAAGATAAACAAGACGAACGCGTGTCGTATTCTGGACCAGAAGAAG
Source organism: uncultured Bacteroidales bacterium (assembly GCA_905233745.1). Taxonomy (GTDB): domain Bacteria; phylum Bacteroidota; class Bacteroidia; order Bacteroidales; family WCHB1-69; genus F23-D06. The sequence continues at coordinate 7,181 of CAJODA010000061.1, read as the reverse complement.
ATTGAATACGAGCTGATACCCTACGAGGTGGATGAAAACGACCTCGGTGCGCAGCATATTGCGGACCAGTTAGGCGAAGACATTGACCAGGTATTCAAGACTTTGGTGCTGAAAGGTGACAAGACCGGACATTTTGTGTGTGTCATTCCGGGCAACGAGGAGGTGGACTTGAAGAAGACCGCCAAGGTGACGGGCAACAAGAGTTGCGACCTCATCCCGATGAAGGAGTTGCTGCCTTTGACGGGCTACATCCGGGGCGGCTGCTCGCCCGTAGGCATGAAGAAGCCATTCCCGACGTACATACATGAGACTTGCGAGCTGTTTGACTACATATACGTCAGCGCGGGCGTGCGCGGCCTGCAGTTCAAAATCAATCCGCAAGATCTAATTGCCACGGTGGGCATGACCGTGGCGGAGCTGACATAGGCCACACCATACATTCAGCGACCCTAAAGCTATCTTTCCCATTGGTTTATCACCGCCACACCGCGAAGCAGTAGAAACCGTAGCGCGTGTCCATATCGGCAGGCACGAAGAAACGGAGGAATTGGACACCCTCCGGGGCGATATAGCCATCCAATGAAAAGATATTGGTGTCCGTTGTAAACTTGAAAGCGCGTACTTTTAATTGCTGAACCAGCATCGATTCGGCCACTCGGTCGGTGCGCCAGCGGCAGTAAGCGGCTGCCTGCTCGGGCGACACGCCCAAGACCGGCTGGCGACGGTATTTTGGATGATTGGCGTACACGACAGCCAGAGAATCGGGCATCAATGCACGCGCCGCCGAAGGATCAAGAATGGCCAACTTGTACTGTTCCGACTCTTTCCCGAAAGTTTGCTCCAACCACCATTGGTACTCCAGCCAGTCCACATTCAAGACGTATGATTTGTCGGACAGGGTTTCGCCTACAAACGGCGTCAGATTCACATTTGCAGCCACTTTCTGCCGCATTTTAGGGGTAAGTTGCTGCGCAAAAGACGCATGAAAGCACACAACACACAGTAAAAACAGAAATATCGGTCGGAATTTCATAGGGTAAGGTTTTAAAGGTTTATATTATTACAAACGAAAAAAAAGGCGGGAGTCTTGGGTGGACTCCAAGATTTCGGTAAAATCTTTTGGGTGTAAAAAACTTTCAGCTTTTTCTTGCTATTAAAAAAAATGTATTTTTGTCGGCGAAAAGGTGGTAATCATACCACCATATTCAGTGGTAAATATTACAATATGGAAAACAAAAAACTTCAAGCAGCTCTGGAAAAATGGCAAAGGATTCAGCCTTTATCTGAAAATGACAGAAACAGGCTGAGCCGTAGATTCACCATTGATTTCAACTATAATTCAAACCATATCGAAGGCAACACACTAACTTACGGGCAAACCGAACTGTTGTTGCTGTTCGGCCGAGTGTCAGGAGAAGCGGATTTTCATGATTATGAAGAGATGAAAGCAAGCAATGTCGGCCTCAAAATGATGGTGACAGAAGCCAGAGAATCACAACAACCTCTCACACAAAACTTCATCAGGACACTACACCGAACTTTGTTGCGCGAGGACTATACCGTTTACCGCAATCTGCCTGGAGGTATGACAACAAGTTACACCGTCCATGCCGGACAATACAAGACCCGCCCCAACAGCGTCATCACACGCTATGGCGACCGTTTCGAGTACGCCTCACCCGAAGAGACTCCGGCATTGATGTCCGATCTTGTGGACTGGTACAACAAAGCCGAATCGGAAGGAAAATTTTCACCCGTCGAGTTGGCGATACTTTTCCACTATCGCTATATCCGCATCCACCCCTTCGAGGACGGCAACGGACGCATAGCTCGTATGATTCTCAACTATATCCTGTCGCGTCACGGAATACCCATGATTGTCGTACGAAGCCGCCTGAAACACGAATATTTAGAGGCATTGCACCAAGCAGACTTGATTGTAGGATCAACACCATACGATGGTGCCCACGCTTCTCTAAAAGCCATTCGCCCTTTCCATAAGTACATGACTAATATAATTGCCAAAGAGATTGAAAACGATGTTCTTTTTGTCACAGAAAACAATGAAAACATCTGGTGGTACGATGGCGAACGTGTGGTGTTTCGTTCACCAAACTATGCCAAGATTCTTCAAGAACTCCAAATTGAGAACAAAGCAACCTACTCCTACTTGCAGGAAGCTATAGGCATCAATCGTTCGGCAATTCAGAAAATGCTCCAATCTTTGCAGGAAAAAAACTATATCGAAAAAGACGAAAACGGTTCCTGGCGCGTGTTCATCACTCCGTCGGTGCGATAACTTTGTATATCTCCGCCATCTTCTCATCTTCCGACAAGGCCACGTCTATCCAGTGGATGTCGAAGCTGAGGCGCTCCATGCGGCGGAACCAAGTCATCTGGCGCTTCGAGAACTGATGGATGGCCGTGTTGAGAGAGGTAAACATCTCCTCATAGTCGATTTCACCTAACAGATAGAGCGTCACATACTTGTACTCCAATCCGTAACGGATAAGAATATCAGAAGGCACGCCCTCGTCCAACAGGGCCTTCACTTCCTCAATCATCCCCTCCTCCAAGCGGGCCTTAAGCCGCTGGGTGATGCGCGTGCGGATAAGATTGCGCTCGCCCCGGAGGCCGAAGATGACCGACGGCACAGGGTCCGAGATTATCTGGCTGTCTTCCTGCCACTTGAAACGATAGCCCTGGAGCACCGCCTCGATGTAGAGTCCGCTGCCACCGCAGATCACCACTTGCTTGCCACGGCTTTGGATATCGCGCATTGCCTTGAACGCCTCCTGCTGGTATCGATAGACGTTGTATTTCACACCGGGCTCCTCAATGTCAATGAGATGGTACGGTACCAACTGCCCATTGTATTGATATTCGGAAATATCCTTGCCCGTGCCGATATCCATGCGGCGATACACCTGGCGCGAGTCGGCGCTCACAATCTCGCCGCCCAACTCGGCAGCCAGACGCACCGCAATGTGCGTCTTGCCCGTGGCGGTAGGACCGAGAATCGTGATTATGGGCTTCTCTTCGTTCATCATTTTACGGATTGCAGTTTGGGTTCGTCAAAGATTTCCAGATCAAAAATGCGCTCACCGTCAATTTTGAGGCGCATCATGGTGAGGCGGGTGTGGAAGCCGTAGCGTCCGGCGGCACCGGGGTTGATGAAAAGCAGATTCTGCTTCTTGTCAAACATCACTTTCAGAATATGGGAGTGACCAGCCACCAGGATTGTGGGCTTTGCATCCCGTATCAATTCCGAAGCTTCAGGATAATATTTTCCAGGAGAACCCACAATGTGGCGAATGGCCACCGTGTGCTGCTCGCATTGGAAGACCTGGTTTTCAGGGATTTCTCTTCGGATATCCCAGTCATCGCAGTTGCCATAGACGGCGCGCACAGTGGGCGCAATGGCCGCCAGTTCATCAAGGATGAAATCGTCCATGATGTCTCCCGCGTGCCAAATCTCATCACAGCCCTTGAAAAACTCAAAAGCCTCGGGATGCAGGTAGCCGTGCGTGTCGGAAAGGATGCCGATTTTTTTCATTCTTTCACGGGATCTCTTTGTTTAACAACCTCAAAAAGCGTGATGCCCGTGGCCACAGAAACATTGAGCGAGCGGATGGTGCCCACCATCGGGATAGTGATGGTATCATTGCAGTGGCGCAGGTAGTCCCAAGCGATGCCCTCGTACTCATTGCCCATAATGAGGCAGAGCGGCCCAGTCATATCCTTGTTGTAGAGCACATGGTTGGCTTTCTCGGTCACGCCCACCACCTCAATACCAGAATCCTTGAGATATTGGATCACCTCCACGAGGTTGGAGTGGCGGCAAACGGGAATCTTGTTCAGTGCTCCAGCGGAACTTTTCACAGCATCCTCGTTGAGCTGGGCGCCGCCGTTGAGTGGCAGGATGATGGCATCCACTCCCGCGCATTCGGCCGAGCGTGCGATGGCACCCACATTGCGCACATCGGTAACCTTGTCGAGCAACAGGAGAAACGGCACCCTGCCCTCTTCAAAAATCGTGGGCACAATGTCGAAGATATTGCTGTACTCGATGGCCGAGAGAAACGCCACCACACCCTGGTGGTTGTTGCGCGTGAGTCGGTTCAGCTTCTCTAATGGCACATATTGGAAAGGAATCTTATGCTGGCGCACCTCGTAGAAGAGCTGTTTGAAGAGTTCCCCTTGTAGTCCCTTCTGGAAGAGCACTTTATCGATAGTCTTGCCGCTCTCCACCGCCTCCAAAATGGGGCGCATGCCATAGATGAGGGCCGCGTTGTCTTGATTGGGTTTCGCGTACATTGGAATAGTGTGGGTTTAGAAATGGAAGTGCAAAGATAGAAAAATAATTCTGAAGTAACGGCAATAGCATATGCGGTAGAAGACGGAGATTCAAAATATTTTGTACTTTTGCGTTCCGAAAAAATGGAAATATTGCCACAAATTCGGAATGAAAATACTATATAATGGAGATAAACAACTGTAAGTAATGAAGATAAAAAGACCAATATATATGCAGCGGCTCATTGACTCAAAAGACAATGGGCTAATCAAGATGGTGACCGGACTGCGACGTGTGGGCAAATCATATTTGTTGAAGACGCTGTTCAAAGAGTACTTATTAGAAACGGGAGTCCCCAAGAGCCATATCCTCATCATTGACTTAGAAGACCGGCGCAAAAAAGCTTTCCGTGACCCAGACTACCTGCTGAGTTGGGTGGACGAACAGATGAGGGGCGACGGGCAATATTACATCATTATTGACGAGGTACAAAGAGTGGATGAATTTGAGGATATGTTGGGTTCACTGGTAGGAATGGAAAATGCCGACGTTTATGTAACCGGATCCAACTCGCATTTCCTGTCAAACGACATCGCCACTGAGTTCCGCGGACGTGGTGACGAAATACATGTGTGGCCGCTGACTTTCACAGAGTTTATGACCGCCTACGAGGGGGACATCGTTGATGGGTGGCAGGAATACTACACCTACGGCGGGCTACCAAAAATTCTCTCCATCAAGGGCGACGACAAAAAGGCGGCCTATCTCAGAAATCTTTATCGCACGGTTTATCTGAGTGACATCTACGAACGGTACGAGATTGAAAACAAGGCTGAATTCGAAGAACTGGTGCGCATATTGGCATCAAGTGTGGGCAGTCCTGTCAATCCCACCAACCCTTCAAAAGCGTGAAAAAGTTGAACAATATTACAGACAAGACTATCGAAACCTATATCAGTTATCTCGAAAACGCCTATATGATTGAAAAGGCCGACCGCTACGACATTAAGGGACGGAAATATATCGGCACCACGCCCAAATACTATTTTAAGGATCTGGGATTGCGAAATGCCATTCTTTCATTCCGCCAAACTGAAGAGAATCACCTGATGGAGAATGTGATTTACAACGAGATGCGTTATCGTGGATTTCTTGTAGATGTGGGTAATGTAAATATTCGTGTGAAGACCGAGGACAGCAAATGGCAGCGGGCAACCTTGGAGGTGGACTTCGTCTGCAATCTCGGCTCACGCCGCTACTACCTACAATCGGCTTACCGACTGCCCAATGAAGAAAAAATGCAACAGGAAAAACGCTCTCTACAGCAGATTGGTGACTCGTTCAAAAAGATTGTGATTGTGGGCGAGCGCATGAAACTGCGTCGCGATGACAATGGCATTGTCCTGATGGGCATTTATGAGTTTATGACAGACTCAAAACTGATTGATGCATAGAGATATAACATATATACAATCATAAAATGTCTTGTATTCCCAAAAAATTTGAGGTTTAGGGTGTAGTTTTTCGCCACCTCCGTAGTCAAAAGAAAAACAACGTCTGAGCAGAAAAAAGACAAAGAACAGAAAGAACTAGACTTTGAACGGCTGGTACAGGAACAGCGACAGACCATCTACTCGGTGTGCTACCTCTTCGCCGACGACCGACAGGAAGCAGACGACCTCGCTCAAGAGGTGCTGATACGCCTCTGGCAGGGCCTCGACGGCTTCGAAGAGCGCAGCTCGACCAAAACATGGGTCTATCGCGTGGCGTTGAACACCTGCGTGACCTTCGACAAGCGCCACCGCCGCCGTCCCGACTGCATGCCATTAGAAATGGACATCGACCTCTTCGCCGACGAGGAGGCCTGTCCCGCCGCCAGCCGCCTGCACAAACGTATCGCGAAATTACATCCCTTTGACCGGGCACTGATCCTGCTTTGGCTCGAAGACCTGCCCTACGACGAGATTGCCGCCATCCTCGGCATCACCGTCGATAATGTCAGCGTGCGTCTGGTGCGCATACGCGAGAAACTCAAATCATTCACCGATTAAACCTCAAAACAGATATGGAACAGTACGAAAATATCAAAAGCGAACTGCAGCAGGAACTGCGAGACCTGCAACAGAATGTGGAGCAGCACAGCACCTTCAACAGAGACGAATGGCGGGGAACGGTGAAACAGTCCAGCAATGAACTCTACTGGCTCAACGCTTTTCTCACAGGAGCAGTGGTGGTCATCATGATTGCCGCAACCGTCGCCTTCGCTCTCATCAAGTGGCCTTGGTGGCTCATCCTTTTGTTCGACCTTTATTTTGGCTGGATGGCAGTTGACACCCTTTCCGCCACAATCGGGCTCCGGAAGGCCGATGTGCAGAGCCGCGAGGGTCTCCTCTCGCTGCGGGAAAGCATAAACACCTACTCAAAGCATAAACGCACCATCATCCGAATCGTCGGCATCATTTTGTTTTTGGTGCTTGAAGCTTGCCTCTTCTTTTACGACCGCATAGCCTTCTTCTCCCTGATTATTTGGATGGCCTTCTTAAATGGCCCTTTCGGGCGCAAAAGGACCCGGGAGGTGACGAAACGCTACGACGAGCTTAGCGAGGAAATCGACGAGCTACTGAAAGAATAAAAAAATGTGGTATATAATCACCGACGCACAACGCTCATTCGAAAATTATTGTAATTTTGCAGTGGATTTCGAATTGTCATTATTATGGCTGCATACGTCAAAAGGGACACTTACCTTAATCGCCTGATTGTCAGAAGAGAAAACGGTTTAGTGAAAGCCGTAACCGGGCCGCGCAGGGCTGGCAAATCTTTCCTGCTAAACCCAATTTTTAAAGATTACCTTTTGGAGCAAGGGGTACCGGAAGACCATATC
>CAJODA010000060.1 GCA_905233745.1 uncultured Bacteroidales bacterium | reverse complement strand
GGTGGGTTCAAGACAGTTGGGGATCGTGTTGATGACGAGATTGTCCATGCGGGAATAGGTGCTGGTCGTATGATACATGCACATAAATCCGATATAATGACCCGTTCCCGTGTAGGAATTGAAGTCAACATAGCGGTCCATCCAAGTGCCGGTTGAAGGCACACTGACGGTATCCACCGGAACAAAGGTAGTGCCATCTTCGGGATCGGTGAGCACACCTACAATCATCTCATCGTTACTGTTGGTTCCTTTGTATTTGAATCTGGCGCGCAGGGTATTGATTGGAATTGAAGAATCAAACGGAGGCGTAACCGCCATCGTATATGTACCGGATGTATTGGAATAGAAATACAAGTATGCGGTAGAACCATCTGCACCACCACCAGTGCCGACATACGGCAATGTAGTGGAAGCCGTATAGGTTCTCACCTTGGTCCAACAATCCATCCATGCATCAGAGCCAGTGCCGTAGGTGTCGAAATCCTCTACAAACGGCAACGAAGTAATAGCATCGCAAGCGGTTCTGAACGTGAATTTTTCCCATCTGCTGTCATCACCCACAGAACAGTTGGCACGCACAAAAATATCATACAAAGTATTGGCGATAAGGTTGGTCAGGGAAGCTGAGGCCGTGTAAACCGTAGTGGAAAGCTCATTTTCAGGATTTGTCACGGTATTGGCCGGGGCAACGACATACTCCCACTGGGACTCTGTACTACCTGGTGTCCAGCTGATATCGGCTGACACTCCTGTAAGGGTAGTAGCGTCCACCTGAATGTTGGTGACATGGGGACAGGTCGGAATCACATCGATATTGATATCATCAATGTACATATAGTTCGTAATATCATTCGGGATACGGAATGCAATGTAATGTCCATTGCCCGTATAGGAGGCCGTGGTTGCCTCAAACGACTCCCAAGTGCTGGTTGCAGACGGGGAGAACTGACCCATCTGAACGAATGTGGTCGGATCTTCCGGATCACTCATCACACCCATCTGGATATAATAGGATGCTGATGTCTTATATGCCCAGAATGAAATCTCCAAATTGTTCATTTGAACCAAATCGTCAAAACGTGGTGAAATCAAATATGAATAATAAGAGGATGTGCCATAGAAATAAACACTGTAGGTGCCGCTATGTTTTTGGCTGGAAGAGGTGTATGGATAATGGGTTGAGGTATAGTTGGAAAGGGTTGACCAGCATGTGATCATATAGCCCGAACCACTTGCGGGAGCGGACTCAAATCCCTCCATATACGGAATCGTGATGTATCCGCATTCTGTACGTGCCTCAATTGTGTTCCATTCGCTGTAATCGCCGCCGCCACAGTTGGATCTGATGCGGATGTAATACACAGTGTTCGAGGCCAGATTATCCAAAACATATTGCATGCCCGTTTGTGCTCCTACTACAATCCAGTTGGCCGTATCTGTGCAGTACTCCAAATCCCATGAAGTCTCCATATAACCGGGAGCCCATTCCAAAGTAATGCTTTCGTCGGTTTTGCTGGAGACATAGATATTGGGTCTCACACATGTGGTCAAGCTGTCGCAATCGCCACCAAACTTCACATTGTTCCGGTTAGTAGAAACGGCTTTGTTCCCACTAAAAGCGGAAAGATTGGTCGGATCAGGATTACTACTATCGCTGTAATAGTACAAAGATCTGTTAGTTCCTGTGGCAGTATTCACATGGAATGTGTAAGAACTTCCATTATAGTCATCGGAGTTGTCATCCACTGCCAAGACCAGGTTCGAAACACCATCATACTGGAACGGGGTGGTAAAACTGAAGGTATTCCATCCCTGCTGACAGTTCAAATTACCACTATAGACCAATTGCATATTGGTTGTCGGAACAAAGTCAGAAGTGGAGGCAAATGAACTCTGGGTAGTATGACACAAATAAATATTCACATCCGTTTTATCTGTCATTGCCGTTGCGTATGCGTAGTCAAAAGACACACTTGATATCGTTTGAGGTCCGTTCATCTCAGATGCCAGGAAAATCTGCTGTGAGTAGGTGTAGTGATAGTAATTATTTACCGGGATTGTATAAGCAGTAGTGGTTCCGTCTCCAATCTGCAATTCGCCACCGGCAAGGCATCCTGTGGTAAAGGCACCTGTCAGCGTGTCGGCAGAGCTGAGATCGCAGTTGGAGAAAACGCGCACGTCGTAGGAGGTCTGCGGATTGAGGGAGGAAAGCATGTAGCTTGTTCCATTCACAGTTACTGAGCCCCACATATCCAAACCTGCCTCAGAATACTCCAAGGTATAGTTGTTGGCACCAATAGGAGCGTCGCTCCAAGAAACCAATGCGGAAGTGCCGGCGACCTGGCTTACACGCAGATTCGAAGGCGGGGTGCAGAGCGGATTTGTGGTAAACGTCTTCGGTCCAGCCCATGAGCTGTAATCTCCGCCACCGCAATCTGCACGCAAATACACATCGTATGTGGTGTTGTCATCAAGGCCGGAAATGGTATAAGGATATGCTGTGGCGCCCTCACCAAAGCCCGATGTAACCGGATCTCCTGCAGGTACAACAACCAACTCCCAGGCTGACTCAAGATCACCAGGAACCCAGTTCACATCCACTCCGGATGCAGTAACGTTGGAAAGGGTCATGTCAGTCGGTTTCAAACATGTCGGAATGGTTTCCAAAACGACATTGTCCACATAACCTGTATTGTAAGTCACATTGGACGGAGTGACTTTCGGGGCATAAAAGGCAACATATTCACCTATTCCCGTATAGTTGTTGAACATCACAGTATATTCCTCGTATGTAGTTGTCGAATTGGCAATGGTATCCACTGGGACAAATGTAGTCGCATCGGTCGGATCGCTCATCACGCCCACAATGAGGGTAAAATCAGTGTATGATGTACTATTCTTCCTCATTTGCATTGTAAGTTGGAGAGTGTTCATCGGATAATAGGCTCCGTCAACTTGGGGGAGAATAGCATATTGGTTGCCGTAATCGCTGGAAGTTCCCGTATAGGTGTAGAAGCGTAATGCATTAGCACCGGAATACGCATAGTTAGTGGAACTTGTATAAATGATCGGATAACCGGCATAGCTGGAGTAGGTACCCGATAGATGATGCCAGCAGTTCGGCAGGTTGTTTTCCGAAGCGGAAGTGGTGGTCGCAGCCGTCCAACTGTCAAAGTTCTCATACATCGGCAAAGTGGTCATCGGCACGCACAAGGTATAGAAGTCCACGCTTTTCCAATTGCTGTACTCAGACGAACAACTCGAACGTACATAAGCCCTATACAGGGTGTTAGATTCCAAGCCCGTGAAGGTGTAGGAGGTGTCAAAGCTGACGGGAATGCCCGTCACGGTAGTCATATCCACATTTCCGGTGTCAACATATACTTCCCATGCGGTAACTCCGCCACGAGGAGTCCATGACAGAGTGGCGCTGCTTGATGTAACGTCTGAAATAGCAAGAGCAGTGGGAGAAGTACACGTCACACCGCCAATTGGGGTGACTTCAATCTGAATATTGGCACGATAGGCATCAATAGTACCCGTTGCAGATGTACCCGGATCGCTACTATCGGAATGTTTATACCAGTGCGTTCCTGTTGCAGAAGTATAATGGCACTGGCGTGAGCACCCGCCGCTGGTGGTACATCCTGTTCCAAGTACGGCCACCAGTATGGCTTTTCCACCCTGATGCGTGAAGTTCTGTGAAAATTGGTAAGTATTCCACCCCGTTGTTGAAGTGAAGCTGGTGTTGGAATACACTTGGGTGGCCCCTGTGGTTAATTGCGCAAAAGTATTTGAAGAAGCCAAAGTGAAATCAGGATCCACATCCTTCATCCAAATGGTCATTGTTGCACCAGTGGTAGCGCTACTGGTCGTAAGGTCATACGCAATTTGGGAGACCACGAAATCGTCTTCCAGATCTTCGGCAGCAGATGGCGTATAGACATACACGTCATATTGCCAACCAAAGAAACCTGGTATCGGGTAGTAACCTGCAGAGGTTCCCGTACCGATAGTCACGATGTCTTGTGCCTGCACCATCTCTGCAAGGCAGAGTGTGACAAGCATCATCAAGAAGAATAAAACTTTTTTCATAATAATGAATTTAAATTTATAATATAAATATAACTTGATTAGATCTCTCAATTTCCTAAAACTAACTATCTAATAGCACTTTCAAGAGAAAATGCTCCACTGAATAACCACGTATTCAAGCGTGGGTCAAAAATAATCATTTTTTTTATTTTCACAATACATTATTAAAAAAAAAATGACCGCAAATGCGGTCATTTAATCTTCAACTAGAAATCTATGAAATATTGCTTATCCTCTGAAAACTTTATCGAGGTCCACTCCGCGGACTTGTGCCACGGTATAGGCGTCGCGCATTTTGGAAAGTGCGTCAATAGTAGCTTTCACCACACTGTGCGGGTTGGATGAGCCTTTAGACTTAGCCAGCACGTTCTTCACGCCCACACTCTCAAGCACGGCACGCATAGCACCGCCGGCGATAACACCGGTACCAGGGGCAGCGGGTTTCATGAAAACGGTAGCGCCGCTGTACTTACCTTCCTGTGCGTGAGGAATAGTACCTTTCAGGATGGGCACCTGGATGAGGTTTTTCTTAGCATCTTCAGTACCTTTGGAGATGGCGGTGGAGACTTCCCTTGCTTTACCAAGGCCGTAACCTACGATGCCGTTCTCATTACCAACAACCATAATGGCTGCGAAGCTGAAAATACGACCACCCTTGGTCACTTTGACAACTCTGTTTACTGCCACCATTCTTTCTTTGAGTTCGATGTCAGTTGCTTTTACTTTCTTTATGTTTAAGTTTGCCATAAGTCTTGATGTTTAAAATTTGAGACCACCTTCTCTGGCTGCTTCAGCCAAAGATTTGATTCTACCATGATACAAATAACCGTTACGGTCGAAAACAACCTCATTGATGCCAGCTGCGATTGCGCGTTGTGCGATTTCTTTTCCCACGAGCGCGGATTTCTCGCATTTGGTAACTTTTTGTGAAGCGATGTCCGGCAATTTGGAGGAGGCGGATGCCAGGGTGACACCGGCCACGTCGTCGATCAGCTGAACATAGATGTCGCGGTTGCTTCTGAACACGGACAATCTGGGGCGATTAGGAGTGCCGCTAACGATTTTGCGCACGCGGTTTTTAATCCTTTTTCTTCTATATTCTTTTCTATTGTAAGCCATAATAACAAATTTACACGATTATTTTTCTGCTGATTTACCAGCTTTCTTTCTGACATATTCGCCTTCGAAACGGATACCTTTGCCTTTGTACGGTTCAGGTTTTCTGTAAGAGCGAATCTTGTTGGCCACGAGGCCGAGCAGTTGCTTGTCAATGCACTTCAGAATGATAATAGGGCTTTTACCTTTCTCATTGATGGTTTCCACGGTAATCTCCTCCGGAAAATCGAAGAGGATGTTGTGGGAGTAGCCGAGGCCCATGTCCAGTTGGTGGGCGCCCTTGGCTTCTGCCTTATAACCGACGCCGATCACCTCCATCTTAATCTGGAAGCCTTCGGAAACGCCGATAACCATATTGTTGATGAGGGCTCTGTAAAGGCCGTGCATGGATTTGTCGCGTTTGTTATCGGTGGGACGGGTCAGATGAAGGTGACCGTCTTCGATATTCATCTCAATACGAGGATCGACATATTGTTGGAGTTCGCCTTTGGGACCTTTGACGGTCACGACATTGGACTTCTCGTCTCTTTTGATTTCGACTCCGCTGGGGATAGCGATTTGTAATTTACCTATTCTTGACATATCAATTCCTCCTATTAACTAATGTAACAAATAACTTCACCACCGACGTTTTGTGCTTTAGCCTCCTTGTCGGTCATCATGCCGCGAGAGGTAGAGACGATTGCGATGCCAAGTCCGTTGAGCACGGAGGGGAGTTCGTCCACTCCTGCATATTTGCGGAGGCCCGGGCGGCTGGCGCGTTGCAGTGTCGTAATGGCTGACTGTTTGGTTGTGGGGTGGTACTTCAAGGCGATCTTGATCATCTTGGGGTGTACATCATCCACAAACTTGTAATTGAGAATATAACCTTTTTCAAAGAGTATCTTCGTGATGGCTCTTTTCTCGTTGGAAGCGGGGATTTCCACCACTTTATGATTGGCGCGGATGGCGTTTCTCAAACGAGTCAAATAATCTGATATAGGATCGGTATTCATAATCTAAACTTCTAAATTTAATATTACCAACTAGCTTTCTTAACGCCGGGCAGAAGGCCTGCCATGGCCATTTCTCTGAAATTGATACGGGAGAGGCCGAACTGGCGAATGTAACCCTTCGGACGTCCGGTCAGCTTGCAGCGGTTGTGCATTCTGATAGGATTGGAATTGGGGGGCAACTTCTGGAGGGCGATGTCGGCAGCACGCTTGGCATCGTAGTCGTCGCTCTTCATAATCTTCTTGAGTTCAGCACGTTTGGCGCTATATTTGGCAACTAATTTTGCTCTTTTTATCTCTCTTGCTTTTAAGGATTCTTTAGCCATAATTATTTCTGATTTTTAAAGGGTAAGCCAAATTCTTTCAATAAGGCAAGGCATTCCTTGTCGTTCTGGGCCGTGGTCACGAACGTAATGTCCATGCCGTTGATTTTGGCCACCTTGTCGATATCGATCTCCGGGAAGATGATCTGCTCGGGAATACCCAGTGTGTAGTTTCCTCTGCCGTCGAAACCCTTGTCGCTGATGCCTCTGAAGTCGCGGATACGAGGAATGGAAACAGAAACCAATCTGTCTAAGAATTCATACATACGGTCGCCGTGGAGGGTCACGCGGACGCCAATCGGCATACCTTTTCTGAGCTTGAAGTTAGAAATGTCCTTCTTGGATTTGGTCGCCACAGCCTTTTGGCCAGCGATCATGGTCATTTCCTGGACGCCGGCGTCGATGAGTTTCTTGTCAGCGATGCCGAACTTGCCTAAACCTTGGTTAAGGCATATCTTGGTGATGCGGGGAACACGCATGACGGACTTGAATCCGAACTGTTCCTTGAGGGCGGGGAGCACCTCATTCTGGTATTTCTCTTTGAATCTCGGTGTGTACATTATTTGATCTCCTCTCCAGATTTTTTAGAATATCTAACTAATTTGCCTTTGTCATTCAATCTTCTACCTACGCGGGTAGCGTTGCCTTTAGCGTCAACAACCATGAGGTTGGAAATGTGGATAGGGGCCTCTTTCTTGATAATGCCACCGTTCGGGGTCTTGGCGTTGGGTTTGGTGCTTTTTGACACCATGTTGCAGCCCTCCACCAAAGCCTTGTTTGCACGCGGCTGGACTTCAAGGACCTTCCCTTGAGTGCCTTTATACTCGCCGGTGATGACTTTTACGATGTCGCCTTTCTTGATTTTAAGTTTCATTTTTCCTTTAAAATTTTAATGTTCGCCAATTGGTCTTTGTCAATTGTATCTTTAAATAAGTGATTTACAATACTTCGGGAGCCAAAGACACGATCTTCATAAACTGCTTCTCACGCAACTCACGTGCAACGGGTCCGAAGATACGGGTTCCGCGGAGTTCGTCTGAGGGGGTGAGGAGCACAACGGCGTTGTCATCGAATTTGATGTAGGAGCCGTCGTTGCGGCGCACGTGTCTCTTGGTGCGCACGACCACTGCTTTGGAGACGGTGCCGGCCTTCACCTGACCGGAGGGGATGGCACTCTTGATGGCGACAACAATCTTGTCACCCACGCCAGCATAGCGTTTCTTGGTACCGCCCAGAACACGGATGCAGAGGACTTCCTTCGCACCGCTGTTGTCTGCTACTGCTAATCTTGATTCTTGTTGTATCATAACTATTTAGCTCTTTCTAAAATTTCTACTAAACGCCAGCACTTGTTCTTGCTCAAGGGTCTGGTTTCCATTATTTTTACTCGGTCGCCGATATGGCAGTCGTTCTGCTCGTCGTGGGCCATGAACTTGGTGGTGCGTTTCAGGAACTTACCATAGATGGGGTGTTTCATCTTACGCTCGACCTTCACCACGATAGACTTGTCCATCTTGTCGCTTACGACGACGCCTTCTCTCACTTTTCTGTTATTTCTTTCCATACTTATCAGGAGGATTATTTGTTATCGTTTAATTCGCGTTTGCGCAACTCGGTGTGCAGTCTTGCGATTGTCCTGCGTTGCTCTTTAATCAATTGGGGGTTTTCCAACGGGGAGATGGCGTGGTTGAGTCTCATCTTAACCAGCTTATCCTTCTCAACTTCCAGTCTCTCTTTAACTTCGGGAGTGGTGAGTTCGTTAATAACTTTCTGTTTCATATCGCCTCGTGTTAAATTTCTGGTGAATAATCTCTTCTAACGATGAATTTGGTATGAACGGGCAGCTTCTGGGCTCCGAGTCTCATGGCTTCCTTGGCGACTTCCAACGGGATGCCGTCGGCTTCGAAGAGGATGCGGCCGGGGCTCACACGTGCGGCCCAGGACTCGGGGGTACCTTTACCTTTACCCATACGGACACCCAAACCCTTGGCGGTTACGGGGCGATCCGGGAAAATGCGGATCCACAGCTGGCCCTGACGCTTCATCTCACGGGTGATAGCCTGACGGGCAGCCTCAATCTGGCGGGCACTGATCCAAAACTCGTCCAGTGTTTTCAATGCGAAAGAGCCGAATGAGATTTCAGCACCACGCTTGGTGATGGACTTCATTCTGCCTTTCTGCGGCCTTCTGTATCTAGTCTTTTTCGGTTGTAACATTGCTTTAAATGTATTTAGTTGTTATTGATAACCGGCATCTTGGCGTCGGTATTATTATTTGTTCATATTTCTGCTGCCGCGCGGGGCACCGCCTTTGCGGGGAGCGCGGAAGGAGCGCTTGGCAGGTCCCTTGGAATCCTTGCCGTCTGCATTCTGAGCGAAAAGGTCACGCTTGCCGTAAACGATACCGCGGCAGATCCAGACCTTGATGCCGATACATCCGTAGGTGGTATGGGCCTCGACGGGAGCATAGTCAATGTCAGCTCTCAAGGTGTGCAACGGGATACGACCCTCCTTGAAATGCTCGGAACGTGCCATTTCGGCACCGCCCAGACGACCGGCAGCGGTAACTTTGATACCCTCTGCGTTGGCGCGCATCGTGGATGCAACGGCGGTCTTGATGGCCTTCTTGTATGCCACACGACCCTCGATCTGCTTGGCGATGTTCTGCGCCACCAATTGAGCGTCCAGATCCGGACGTTTCACCTCAACAATGTTGATTTGAATCTCCTTGTTGGTGATGACCTTCAGTTCCTCTTTGACTTTGTCAACTTCCTGACCACCCTTGCCGATAATCAGACCCGGACGTGCGGTGCTGATGGTGACGGTGACCAGCTTCAGTGTTCTTTCGATGAAAATTTTCGATATACCGGCTTTGGAGAACTTTACGTTCAAATACTTTCTAATTTTGTCGTCCTCGACAATCTTATCGGCGAATGTTTTGCCGCCGTACCAATTAGAATCCCAGCCTCTTACTATACCAAGGCGTAAGCCTACCGGATTTACTTTCTGACCCATACTTGATTAATTAATTTTTATTCTTCTGTTTTAATATTATCTGTATTTGCATTTTCTGCATTTCTGTCGGCAATAACCAAAGTGACATGGTTGGAGCGTTTGCGAATGCGGTTGGCGCGGCCTTGGGGAGCCGTGCGGATGCGCTTCAGCATACGTCCGCCATCCACCATGATGGTCTTCACATACAAATCCGCATTCTCCAGTCTGGCACCTTCATTCTTCACTTGCCAGTTGGCCACGGCGGACTTCAAAAGTTTCAATAGTTTCTCTGCCGATTCCTTATGGCTGTATTTCAACACATTCATGGCGTAATCCACATTCTTTCCACGGATCACGTTTGCCATAATTCTCGTTTTGCGCGGGGAGGTCGGATTATCCACTAATCGGGCCATATAGATAGTTTTTTTGGCTTCTTTCCGCGCATTTGCTGCTAATTTCTTGCTTGCACTCATTTCGTTATTTTATCTTTATTGTAATATATTTACTTTTGAATCAGCTTGTTAAAGGCATTGAAAACGCCCGATTGTCTTTTCCTTTCAATCGGGCGGCAAAAATAGAAAAAAAATTTATACAATCAATTGTTTATAAATAATTTTTTCAACAGGTTATGCACAAAACAGATGACGGGCGAAAGAAGGACTTGGTTAATGTTGGGGGTTCCGCCGCAAGCGAAGCTACACGGCTGTTCCAATGAGCTGTCCTCAGTGGAACAGCCAACAAATCACCAACACAACAAAAATCAATCCTGTTTGATATGGACATCGACCTGGTTGAAGGGGATGGTGATGCCCTCGCGGCCGAGCGCTGCATAAACCTCCTCGTTGAGGGAAAAAAGCGCCTGCCAGTATGTTTCCCGGGGGGTCCAGGCATACAGCATGAGGTTCACGGCACTGTCGCCCAGGTTCTCCACATAGACCACCGGTGCCTTGGGCTCGCTCACGATGTACGGGTTCTCGGCCATCACGCGCATGAGCACCTCTCGCGCATGCTCCACCGACTCGCCGTACGCGATGCCCACCCTCACCGTAACCCGGCGTTGGGGCAGATTGAAGTGGTTGACCAGCGATTTGGTGGCCAGCTCCGTGTTCGGAACTACCACAAAGCGGTTGTCGTATGTGCGCAGGGTGGTGCAGAAAATCTGGATGCTCTCCACAAACCCCTCGTATGTGCCCTGCTCGATATAGTCACCCACCTTGAACGGGCGGAGAATCAGTATGATGACACCACCTGCAAAGTTTTGCAACGTTCCCTGCAACGCCATACCCACCGCCAAGCCCGCCGCACCCAGTATAGCGACGAAAGAGGTCATCTTGATGCCCATGATGCCCATCACCGTCAACACCAGCAAGACCTTTAGCGTTATGTCTACCAGCGAATGCAGGAACTGCTGCAACGAAGGATCCACTTTGTGCCGCTGATAACTCCTTCTCAGTATGTTGTCCAACACTTTGATAAGCTTCCACCCGACAAAGAGCACCAGAAGCGCTACGAGAAACTGGGGTACATATTTAAATAATATGTCCGTTAAAAATGTCTTGGCTGCAATCCTGAATTGATCCATCATTTATGAATTATGACTGTAAACTTTTGATGTTAGACTGAAGATGATAGGCTTTTGACCGGAGATCGTAACCTTATCACTCAGAAGTATTTGTCCGATTTCACCTTTGTAAGATCATTGATGGTGTTGTATTCGGCATTGGTCGGCTTATAATACACCTTAACATAGGCGGTGTCCTTCAAGAAGTTGATGTGGCCCACCTCAGCTTTGAGGATATCAAGTCCCGTGCGTTCCTTCAAATCGGCGATCATCTCCTGCTCACGACCAGCTTTGATCAGCTCAATTTTCTCATAAAGAATGATTTTGACATCCATAGTGCGTTTCCACTTGGCTCGCTCGAAAATCCATACGGCAACCAGAATAATCAGGTTTGTAATCCCCAATTCAGCATAGCTGACCGTCATGGCCAAACCATTGACAACCGAGATGCCGATAACCACGAAGAGATATGTCATCTCACGAATGGGGATGGATTCCGTTCTATACCGTATCATGCCGAAAATGGCAAACAGGCCCAAAGCAAAACCGATTTGCACCTTCACATTATCCATCAAAAAAATCAGGAAGAATATCGTGATACTAAACATCATGAAGGTGAAGTAATAGTCTCTGCGCTTGCTGCGCCTGTAGTAAAACAGACCGATGATCAACCAGCAGAAAATCAAGTTGATGGCAAAACGGAAAAGCATTTGCCAAAGGGACGGCCCATCAAACAACGGGATGCCAAAGAGTTGCCCGGCGCTATCAACGGTTTCCAAACCAAATTCGCGCATAATTTCGGGATCGTAATCGGGAAATGAAGATTGGATCATATTAGTTGAAGGTTTAAAGGGTGAAAGGTACATGGATAGATGGGGTACATGAGGTACATGGGGTACATGAGGTACACGAGGTACATGGGGTACATGAGGTAAAAGGTGGATGGTTCATAGTCATAGTTCATAGTTCATAGTCATAGTCATAGTTCATAGTTCATAGTCATAGTTCATAGTTCATAGTCATAGTCATAGTTCATAGTCATAGTTCATCGCAGGGATGACGAGTGGGCGGTTGATGAGTTTGCTCACATGCCGGACTTTGTCTTTGAATCTATTATATTTAATATTGTTATCCGTCAGAAGCATTCCGAGGCAATATTTGCTCAACCCTTTTTGTTGGACGCGTGCGTCCAGAAGAAGCCGTTTGAAATCGGACGGATGATTGCCATCCTGTTTCACTTCTATAATCACCAGTTCTGACACGTCAGCATCCATACCGGTAAGCACATTGTGGAAGCAGATACCACTATCAATGGTAATACGTTCCGTCTTGGCCCTGTTCACAAGCGTAATGCGGCGGAACTGGTTCTGCAAACGTGGATACAACCTTTCTTGTGTGAGCCAGACTCTTTCTTTAAGAAACTGTTCCATTTCAGGCAGATTGTACAACCTCCCCCACTCCGTCGCCGGAATCTCCATGCGCTTTTTCTTGGTACGGCCCGTATTCACTTTGTTCTTGACCTCGCAGAACACCGTACCCGTATCCATATACTCGCGTTGGCGGATCTTCTGCCGGTGCAAGTGCTGGTTATGATGAATGGTATAGGTCATGGCATCGGATGTGTCAAAATAGAGCGTTCTATAGTGGGCTATCCGGCTACCGGAGACTTCCTGCACGTAGAAAGAGGAAGACCAATGATTTGCCAATGAATCCAGAATCCGCCTGTTCAACAGATACTTGGTATCGGTGCGGTTCATCAGCTTCACGGAGCTCATCTCCTCCAGCGAGATAGGGGCCAAAACAGGGAGCACCTCATCTAACATACTCGAACTCCTTTACGGATTGCAACTTGCCATTAGGCGCATAGTTGTACTGTTTCTTTTTGGTGCCATCGGTGTTGTATTCGAACTTGCGAATCCGGACCGCCTTGTTATGCTCGTTATACACCACCTCGCGCGACACCTTTCCGTTCGCGTCGTACTCGTATGTGCAACGGGCCTTCA
>CAJODA010000059.1 GCA_905233745.1 uncultured Bacteroidales bacterium | reverse complement strand
GCGCGGCACCCATTCGTTGGAGCTTTTCCAACATGGCAGACCCTTTGATTTTATCCTTGTCATAGCTGCTTTTGCGATTCAGATACATTTCTGACTCCTGAAGCAACCGCCCCCGCACGTCTGCCATGTCGCTTTGCCAACCAGGATAATGAGCCTCCAACACCTGCGACAGCTCTGCTAACAAGTTCTTCTGTTCCTGCTGTTTTTGCGCAAGCTGAATCTTATAATTGGTAATTTCCGCACTCTTTCCCGTCAGTTGGTTCTGGATTTCGTTAACTCCCTCATCCTTTTCTTTCCTGACTTTTTCCAAAGAAGCTTTCTCCGTGAGCAGCGTATTGATCTGCCGCTGCAACACTTCTGCCTTTTGTTGGGCGTGACGAAGCTCTTTATCCTGCTCCTGCCACTCTGCAATCTTAGTCTGAACCTCCTTTTCCAACGTTGCGCTATAGGCTATTCCAACCTCCTGTGCTTTGGCCTTGATGGTTTGAATGTAGTGCGCTTTTTTCACATTCAGGTCTTCTAACAGACTTTTGTTGCTTTGAAGCCGCGTCTGGCACTCCGTATGGTCTTTCTGTGCTGCGGAAAACTCTCTTTGGGCCTGCTCACGCACCGCTACCGCCTCCTCCTGTTCCTTCTTAAGCGGGTCTATCAGACCTTGAAAATCAAAACATTCCAAGTGTTGATGGTTGATTTGCTGGCCGCACAACGGGCACGTTTCCATCTCCGACAGCCGGACTCTCAGCACTTTCAACTTCTCGTCCATGCTTACTTGCATGTTGTTAAGCCGCGACAAAGCCTGGTCTGCATTGCTGGCCGCAACTTGAAATTTCTCCTTCGCTGTGCCCAGCTTGAGCAACAACTCTGGCAACACCTTTTCATCCTCCCCTATCTTATTGCCGAGCTCATTCATTTGCTCCAATACTTTCCGCAATTCCTCGATTTCAGTCAACATGGCCTGGGCCTTGGATTTCCACTGATTGATTTGTCCTATTTTTTCATTGACCTCATCCAGCTTCAGTGCATCCCGTTCGTTCTGCAAACCGCTGATTTCCGCATTCTTGTTCTCCAACTGTTTCAAAGCCTGCTGCTGCTCCGTCTTGGCTTTCAACAGTTTTTGCTGTATATCAGGCAATAGGGTTTCTTGGCTTGAAATATTCTGTTGAAGAATCTCCATGCTGGATTGTGCATTGAGAGCTTGTCCCAGTTTCACATCAATGGATTTTGCCTCTGTGTAAAGACTATCCTGCGCTTTTCGTTCTTCCAGCCAAAACTCCTCCTCTTTCAGATGTTGCTCAAATTGTTGCTGCTGTTGCCTGCGCCACTCCAAATCGGCGGCGAGGGTGGTATATTGCTGCTGTTGGCTTTCCAGTTGCACACGTTGCCGCTGTTGCTCTTCCAACTGTTCTATCATCTGCTGGCGACGGTGGCGAACCTCATCCGTGGCTTCCCACTCTTTGACCAGACGTTCCAAATTATTGTGTTCCTCACTGTTTCGCACTTGTTCCAACTGCGCGATCTTTTCCTGAGCCGTCTGCTTTTCTTGCAGAGCCTTTATGAGATCTTCCGCCCATTTCAACTGATTGTTGAGTTCGTTCAGCTTGGCCTCCAGCTCTTCCCTTTTGTCTTTTGCCTCTTTTGCACTTTTTTCCCATTCTTTCTCATCAATATTGCCCGCATTCTTTTGAGCTTCCTCCAGTTTTGCCTCTTCAATCTTCTTTTTCTCTTTTATTCTTTTGAAGATACGGCTGATGGCTTCTCCGTATTGGGAAAAAAGTTCAGTGCTGGTCAGCTGTTCCAGAATGGTGGTGCGTTCTTCCTTGCCACCGCACAGGAAAGCTGCGAATTGTCCCTGGGCCAGCATCACCATCCGGGTAAACTGGCCGAACGTGAGCCCTATCGCCCTCTTTTCAATAATCGGAACGATGTCCTTGTCCTTGCTCCATTCCTGTTCGCCCTGTTTCAGGGTCCATTCCACATCCCTATATTTGCGGATATAGTTGCCATCGGCATCTTTCTTACGGCTTTTGGTAATGCCCAAGGAGAGTTTTGCAGCATATCGGAGGCCGTCGTTGCCCTCAAACAGCAGCTCGCTGTAGCATTCGTCCAATTCGCTGATACCAATGCGGGTGTATTGCTCGATACTGGTTACATTCACACTCTCGCCATTGCTATTGGCAAAAATATTGTTGTTCTTGCTGGAGACGCTCTCCGTACGGGGTGTCCTCTTGTAGAGAGCCATCGCGATTCCGTCAAGGAGCACGGATTTGCCTGCTCCGGTGTCGCCGGAAATCAGGAACAAGGGAGCTTGCTGCCCAGTTTGACCGTCTCGAAGCGTCTCAAAATCAATATCCGCCTGTTCTATGGAAGCGATATTGCGCAAGTGAAGTTCCAGTATTTTCATAGTCTATTCTCCTTCTTTGTTCTCGTTTTCATTAATGATCCGGGCTGTTTTCCCATCTTTTTTCTTATTCGCCTCTTCCTGCATCTCCCGGAGTTCTTTTTCCACCTCTTCAAAATCTTTTCTTAATTCTTCCAAATCCAAGCCGGCATATTGGTCTATGGTTTTTCCAATAAAATCCATTGGGTTGGTCATCTCTTGAAGCTCGGCTACCTCAAACACGGGTTTGGGTGTGGCAGGGTGCCGGGGTTCACCCACCCAGACGGTCTTGGGGTTATAGCGCACCTCGTTCTCCAGCCCTTGGAGAATCTTGTAGATTTGCTGGTCGAAATCTGGCGGGACCACTGCGCTGTAACGGATGCGTAACCGTATGTAGCCTGTTTTACCTTGGTCCACAAACTGTTGCACAGCAGCCACAGCTTCCTCAGCGGTATTGGCCGCGCCGCCATCAAGCGGCAGTTCATAGAAATGCCGCAGCTCTTCGATACGCAAGCGTTTGAGGTGCACAGGACCGCCATGCGTCTCAATCTTCACCAGGCTGACCGAATGCGGGTACTTCTCATCGCAGCTCACATGCAGCGCACTGCCCGAGTAGCGGGCAATACCGGAAGGGTACTCTTGTTCTTCGGCGGACTCGTCCGACAGGGAATAACCCAGCGTCTGCGGACGATGAATGTGCCCCAAGGCCAGATAATCGTAACCCTTGCCCATATCCTCCGCGCTTTGGGCGGAAATCTTGCCGATTTCAAAATCATGGCCTGTAACATCGGCACCCGCAACAGTGGTATGGCCGGTCATAACCACTGGCAGATTGGAGGTGTTTTCCCGGCCGATATAGTCTAATATAGCCTGTATCAGCGCACGCCGATTCCCTGTCATGTAGGGCAAGGCGACCACGTATCCGTTTTGCAGGCGCACCATGAAACGCTCCTGCCAGCCGCCAGACTGTTCCAGCAGCTCAGCGGAGGGCGCGATACCCACCACATGCACACCGATACAGTCCCACACCTTTGCATCCGCCTGCAGGCGTGAAGCCGAGTCGTGGTTGCCCGCCACAATGACGATGCTCATGCCGGGACATTGGCGGTGCAGTTCCACAAAAGCATCCGTATAGAACTTTCTCACAGAGGCGGAGGGTTGCTGAATATCGAACACGTCGCCGCTCACCAGCAGCGCATCGGGCGCATATTCCCGACACCACGCATTGATCTGGTGGAAGAAATGGGCGTGTTCGTCCTGACGCTCATAATTTTGATAAAGAAACTGACCGATATGCAAATCAGCGCAGTGAAGAATTCTCATAGAAAGCTGGTGTAATTTTCTGCAAAAATACGTATATTTTCTAAAAACATCCTATTTATATCAATATCTCTTAAGAATATGGGCCTCACAAATATTAAAAGAGTATCTTTACCGTGGCTACGCCATCTATCAAAGAATGAACCACATAGAAGAACAAGTACACACTCTTACTAATCAAGTGCAAACTTTAGTGCAAACAGCTCTTCCTCCCAAACAAGGAATCTTCTTTGATGGACAGATTTTCGACGCCTATCTTTTCGTATCCAGTTTGATACGAAGTTCTAAAAGCTCCATCATCCTGATTGACAATTATGTAGATGAGAGCGTATTGACCCATAGAAGATTCTGAATTGGTTGCTGCGGTTCAAAAAATAATAATGCAAAAAAAGTAGAGATACAATAACAATATCTCTATTTAAAAAAATTATACTTTTACTCAGCAAGAACCAAGATATTATCGCGCAGCACCTCAGCCACACCGCCATTAATCTCGAAAAACCGGGTGTTGCTATCCTTGTCCTGAACCTTGACCTTTCCTTTTTGCAATGCAGCTACCAAAGGAGCATGGTATTGCAAAATCTCAAATAACCCGTCTATGCCGGGAAGTTGCACCAGGGTGGCCTCTCCTGTAAACACAGATTTGTCGGGAGTTCTGATTTCTACCTTCATAGTCTCGGTTATTTAGCGGAAGCCAACTCTTTCTTGCCTTTCTCGATAGCCTCTTCAATAGTGCCCACCAAGTTGAAGGCGGTTTCAGGCAGATAGTCCAGTTCGCCGTCCAAAATCATGTTGAAGCCCTTGATGGTATCTTCAATCTTGACGAACTTGCCGGGAATGCCGGTGAACTGCTCGGCCACGAAGAAGGGTTGTGACATGAAACGCTGGATACGACGTGCGCGCTGCACCGTTTTGCGGTCTTCCTCAGAAAGTTCCTCCATACCGAGAATGGCGATGATATCCTGCAACTCCTTATAACGTTGCAGAGTCTCCTTCACACGCTGAGCAGTGCGGTAGTGCTCCTCACCTACGATGTCAGGAGAAAGGATACGGGAGGTGGAATCCAAGGGGTCTACAGCAGGGTAGATACCGATTTCGGCAATCTTACGGCTCAACACGGTGGTGGCGTCCAAGTGGGAGAACGTGGTGGCCGGTGCGGGGTCGGTCAAGTCGTCGGCAGGCACATAGATGGCTTGCACAGAGGTGATGGACCCGCGCTTGGTGGAGGTGATACGCTCCTGCATGGCGCCCATCTCCGTAGCCAGGGTAGGTTGGTAACCCACAGCGGAGGGCATACGGCCCAGCAAAGCGGACACCTCGGAACCAGCCTGCGTGAAACGGAAGATGTTATCCACAAAGAAGAGGATGTCGCGTCCGCCGGTATTGTCGTCTCCATCGCGGTAGCCTTCTGCGACGGTAAGGCCTGACAGGGCCACACGGGCACGCGCTCCGGGCGGCTCGTTCATCTGACCGAACACCAGCGTGGCCTGCGACTTGGCCAGCTCATCCTTGTCAACCTTCGACAAGTCCCAGCCGCCCTCTTTCATGCTCTTCAGAAACTCGTCGCCATAGCGAATAACACCGGACTCGATCATCTCGCGGAGCAGGTCGTTGCCCTCGCGGGTACGCTCGCCCACGCCGGTGAACACCGTCATACCGCCGTAATTCTTGGCTATATTGTGAATCATTTCCATAATCAACACCGTCTTTCCCACACCGGCACCGCCAAACAGACCAATCTTACCGCCTTTGGCGTACGGCTCAATCAGATCAATAACTTTGATGCCGGTATAGAAAACCTCCTGAGAAGTGGAGAGATTGTCAAATGTGGGCGGATCACGGTGGATGTCATTCCGTTTTTTGGACTCAATGGGCCCGATACCGTCAATGCTGTTGCCGATGACGTTCATCAGACGTCCGTTTATATTTTCGGTAGGCATTGTAATCATTCGGCCGGTGGTTTTGGCCTCCATGCCGCGGTGCAAACCGTCGGTGGATTCCATGGAAATGCAGCGCATCGTGTTCTCACCGATGTCCTGTTCACACTCCAGAATCAATTTGTCACCATTCTCCTTCACCACTTCAAGAGCATCATAAATGTTCGGCAAGATGGAGTCTTCATCAAAATGCACGTCCACAACAGCACCAATGATTTGGGATATTTTACCTGTTACTTGTTCAGCCATATCATGTATTTTTATCTCATTTAAAAAAAGCCGCCAAAAATAAGAAAAATGCGTGTGTTATTATCACTCAAGAAAAAAAATAAAAAAATTTGGTGATATCAAAAAAAAATGTATTTTTGCAGCCGAAATCACAAGCGGAAGTAGCTCAGTTGGTAGAGCACAACCTTGCCAAGGTTGGGGTCGCGAGTCCGAGTCTCGTTTTCCGCTCATCAGAGAGACGCGAATAATCGCGTCTCTTTTGTCATATACCCCAGGGAATCGGCGTGCCTTGTTCCCGATTTTAATTAAAACAATATGAAAATCAAGGAAGTAACAAATTATTTGGAAGAGCGGTTCCCGCTCTGTCTGCAAGAGGAATTTGACAATTGCGGGGTTCAGTGCGGCGATGTGGAACAGGAAATCAGCGGAGCCCTGGTCTGCTTCGAAATGTCGGAAAAGGTGATTGACGAGGCTGTCGCCATGGGCGCCAATCTGGTGATTTCACACCACCCGCTGATGCTCAAACGCGGCATTTGCAAGATAGAACCCACCAACCGCGTGGGCAGTGTGATCTGCAAAGCGCTTCACCACGACATGGTGCTATACTCCATGCACACCAACATTGACAGCGCAGAGGGTGGCGGCAATGATGTGTTCGCCGGGAAACTGGAACTGCGTGACGTCCGCGTGCTGGTACCCGCGGAGGTGGAGGCATTGGCTGAACACAACGGCCTCGGCCGCATCGGGAAGCTCCCAAAGCCCATGCCCACCATGGAGTTCCTTCACTACGTGAAAGAAAAAATGCACCTGCAAGTGCTCCGATATCACGGAGATGCCGGCAAGACCATAGAAACGGTGGCCGTGTGCGGCGGCGGCGGATCCTCCTTTATCGAGACTGCCCTGCGCGCCGGCGCAGACGCCTACGTGTCGGGCGACATCAAATACCACGACTTCTTCAAAGCCGAAAACCAGATGCTCATCGCCGATATCGGACACTATGAGGGTGAGTTTTTTATTAAGGAAATTATTTATAAGGCATTAAAAGAAAAATTTACTACCTTTGCCGCCGCTATTTCTAAAATGGATATTTTAGAAGTTTTATATTTATAAACATTTGATAATTAAGTAAATAAAAATAATATGCCAACAAAAAAAGCTACAGAGAAAAAGGCCGCTGAAACAGTTGAAGAACCCAAAACCAAAAAAACTGCAACGAAAAAAGCCGCAGTGAAAGAGGAAACTGTTGAAGAAAAAACCACAAAAAAAGCCGAACCCAAAAAGGCTGCCCCAAAGAAAGAAACGGCAAAGAAGAGTACAACCAAAACGAAAAAGGCTGAGAAACCTGTAGTTGAAGATTCCGTTATTGCGGCATTGGAAGAAGAAGTATCCATTGAGAAAACCTCTGGAGGCATCGTGGAAGTTAAAAAGCACGAAGACAAACAGAACAAAACCGAGGAGCTTTCCATCGAACAAAAACTGCTCTCCCTCTACAATCTCCAGCAGATTTGCACCAAGATTGACGACATCCGGATGATCCGCGGCGAGTTGCCGGAGGAAATCCGTGACAATGAGGACGAATGTGAGGGCAAGCGCACCCGCATCGCCAAATTCAACGATGAGATTGAAAACCTCAAATTGAAGATCTCATCCGAGAACACCAAGAAAGAGGAGTCTCTTGCCGCTATCAAGAAATACGAAGAGCAGCAGAACAACGTCCGCAACAACCGCGAATACGAATCTTTGAGCAAGGAGATTGAATACCAGAAACTGGAGATTCAGGTTTCCGAAAAGCATAAGGTCAAATACGAAGCTGAAATTGAAGAGAAAGAGGCGCTGATCTCCGAGACAAAAGTCAAACTTGAGGAACTCGAAGAGGTGCTGCAACAGAAAAAAGCCGAGTTGGAAGTCATTGTAGCCGACACCGAGAAGGAAGAAGAGGAGCTGTTGGCACAGGCTGAGGTTTTGAAATCCAAAGTTGACCAGCGTCTGCTCACCGCTTTCGAGCGTATCCGCAAAAGCGCGCATAATGGTTTGGCCATTGTTAAGATCGAGCGTGATGCCTGCGGCGGCTGCTTCAGCAAGATTCCTCCCCAACGTCAGTTGGATATCGCCCTGCACAAAAAGATCATCGTTTGCGAAGCTTGCGGCCGTATCTTTATCGATGACAAACTCGTGCACAGCCAAGAGTAGACCGTCTCTCACCGCACATTTTAAATGTACGGCAAATTACCCTACACCACTTTTGTTGTTTCCCACACTCCCCATCCACGACATTATGCTTCGGTAAGCATACTGCCGAGATGGCTTGTATTTGGACATTTTTGAACGGATTGCGGTTTTCATCATTTTTTTATTATTTTTGCACTCAATTTTTAGGATATGAAATACAAGAGAATTCTCCTCAAGCTCAGCGGTGAGTCTCTCATGGGAGACGACAACTACGG
This sequence comes from uncultured Bacteroidales bacterium, assembly GCA_905233745.1. GTDB lineage: Bacteria > Bacteroidota > Bacteroidia > Bacteroidales > WCHB1-69 > F23-D06. Next base: position 4,904 of record CAJODA010000059.1, on the reverse strand, counting down.
CATCCATTATCAGAATGTACACCACTACGCATCTGAGATCAAATCAGCTGTGGACCTGGGAGTGCAGGTGGGTGTAGTAATCGGCGGCGGCAACATTTTCCGCGGCGTGCAAGGGTCTTCCAAAGGCTTCGACCGCCGGCAGGGGGACCAAATGGGCATGCTGGCCACTATTATCAATGCCATGGCTATGCAGGCTGCTCTGGAGGAAATGGGTGTGCGGGCAAAAGTGCTTACCGCATTCGCCATTGAAAGCGTGGGTGAGCGGATTTCCTGGCGCAAAGCAGTGGATACCCTCGAAGAGGGCTGCGTCGCCATCTTCGGCGGCGGCACAGGCAACCCCTTCTTCACCACCGACTCCGGCGCCGCCCTCCGCGCTGTGGAAATCAAGGCCGACCTCCTGCTCAAAGGCACCCGTGTGGACGGCGTCTATACCGCCGACCCCGAAAAAGATCCCACCGCTACCAAATACACCAACCTCACCTTCGACGAAGCTTATCAGAAAAACCTCAAAATCATGGACATGACCGCATTCACCCTCTGTAAAGAGAACAACATGCCCATCTATGTCTATGATGCCAACAAACCCGGGAACCTTTTGAAAGTGCTGAACGGAGAACCTATCGGCACGTTGTTACAATAAATTATGACAAGAGTGTAAAATCTTACGCCCCGACAAAACAATAAAATCATGTCTGAAGAAGAAAAAAACATCAATGAAACCATCTCCCCTGAAGAGGAAGCCCGTATGATCAACGTGTCAAAAAGCCGCGTCATCTTCAAAGTACACTTTACCATTTTCTTGTTGATTAACTTGATTATCTGGGCTCTGTGGTTCACCCTGTTCAATGCTATCGTCACCGATCCCGCCATCAATGACGGCATATTCAAGGTGTGCGCCTGCATCACACTGGTCTGGTTCCTTATCGTTCTCCTTCACTACCTCATCGCCTACCGCTGGAACAAAACTTTGATTGAAAACGAATTGAAGAAAATCAAGAAACAGCGCGCCAAACAACTGGCAGAAATCGAGAAAATCAAAGCCAAAATTGCTGAAGCGAAACAGCAACAAACCGCTGAATAAACCTTTTAACTTTACAAACCTTATAAACCTTATAAACTTTATCCCCCCCCCTTATGGATACACAAACCTGCTTGAAAAACGCCAAAGACAGCATGAACTCTACGGTAGCTTTCTTTGACAAGGATTTACAAAAAATACGTGCCGGCAAGGCTTCCCCGCAAATGCTGGACGGACTCAAGGTGGACTACTATGGCAACCCCACCCCTGTGGACCAGGTGGCCAACATTAACACACCCGATGCTCATCAGATCGTTATCCAACCCTGGGAACGCAACATGCTTCCCGTGATTGAGAAAGCCATTCTTGCAGCCAACATCGGCCTCACCCCGCAAAACAACGGCGAGTTTATCCGGCTGGTGGTCCCCACTCCCACTGAAGAACGCCGCAAAGAATTGGTGAAGAAAGCCAAACAAGAGGCTGAACAAACCAAGGTCTCCATCCGCAACATCCGCCGCAATGCCAATGATGAGGCCAAGAAACTGAAAGACGGCGGTTCTCCTGAGGATGAAATCAAGAAATTGGAGACCGACATCCAAAAAGCCACCGACGAGGCTATAGCCAAAGTCGATAAGATTATGGATGCAAAGGAGAAAGAAATCATGACTGTGTAGTTGCAATTTGCGATAAACGATATTTATCAACTTATAAATTTTTACAATTATGAATATTCCTGAAAATTTGAAGTATTCCAACGACCATGAGTGGTTGAGAATGGAAGGTGAATTCGCATACGTGGGCATCACCGCGTTTGCAGCCAATGAACTTGGTGACATCGTATTCTTGGACATCCCCAGCGAGGGTGAGACTCTGGAACAGAACGAGGTTTTCGGTTCCATCGAAGCTGTTAAGACCGTTTCTGACCTTATGCTCCCCGTGGGTGGCGAAGTGGTGGAATTCAACACCGAACTCGAAGCCAACCCTGCACTTGTCAACAGCGATCCCTATGGCGAAGGCTGGATTGTCAAGATCAAAGTCACCAATCCTGCAGAAGCCGACACCCTACTGGATGCCGCCGCTTATCAGGCACTCATCGGCTAACGAGCACGCTCGTGACAAACAAAAAGGAGACATCTTGCGATGCCTCCTTTTTTGTTATGGTTCAAACCATTCCGCCGCTTGTGGCGGAATCTCCGAAACAAAGATGACTTACTTCGCTTCAATGTTCTTTCCACAGTCATCCACAATCATCTTATACCACTCTTCACGATACCTTGGCTGGTCCGGGAATTCGCATTGAGGAATCATGGTATCAGAGACCTTGAATTTTCCGTTCTCCTCTTTCTTGATATTGCCATCGTTGTATTTTACCAAAAGGTATATAAAGAGATCGTTCCACTCCTGGCAAACATCCTTGGCAGCTGTCAGTGAGTACTCGTTGAGGGTAGCGCGAGCTTTTTCCGGATTGCTGGCAAACATATCCTTCATCTGCTCAGACATCTTCTCAACATCTTTCACAAACTTTCCTTCCCAGTAAGCCTGTTTCTCGTTCACGTGCTTGATCATATCGCTATAGCGGGAATAGACAAAGTTGCTCACCTTTGTGAATGTCCAGAATGCGGCGGTGCTGGAGTATTCTACCATGGAACCGTTGCCTTGAGCATACTCCTTCGGGATTTCATTGATACCACAGAACATCGGCACATAGCAGGTGCTGCCGGCATCATCAACGCCGAACCAGAAAATACCGCCTAACCAGTTGGGCAGCCAACTGCGGCACTGGGCCACGAAGGAGAACCCGGTTTGCTGGGTAGCGGTTGCGCGCTCATGAATGTAACCTTTACCATTGTATTCCCACGTCATCGGACGCCAGCGGTAGGGGCAGTTGTAGGGACCTGAGCCAAGGTCTTTGGACATGTCCATGGAAGTACCTTCATAGTGGTCGCGCATCATCTTCATCATAAATTGGGCATCAATCTCGATATTAGCAGCAGGTTTAATCCAAAGCGGGAATCTGTGTTTAAGATTTTCGCCTCGGGCATAGTCTTCATATTGGGCCATATCAGCATGGTTGCAATGGTTGAAGAAGGCCCACACGCGAGCGTCGCAGAAACGTGCACCATCAAAAGTGATGGGATTGTATGTGTCACAGAAGCTGAATTCGGCATCCGGCGCCGCCTTGGTATCGCTAGGATAGAGTTTCTTCATGCGGGCGAAAGAAATCACATCGTAGGAATAGACAGTCTCCACTGTGGGCAGGAAGATCTTGTCCAGCTCTTTGCTGGTGATGGAAGTTTTGCCATCGCGCAACGGGAAGGTGGAGATGCGTGACTGGTTGGCATGGCCGCTGATGTATCCGTCAGGAATGCGGCGGGCCACCCAAACGGCACCAGTGCTCCAACCTTTCATGATATTGCCCTTGGCATCCACCATCTTCTCACCCTTGCCGATCAATTCCATGATCCAAGCCTCGTTGGGGTCAACGATGGAGAAGGACTCGCCCTCGCTGGCGTAGCCATAGGTGTCCATCAATTCGGCAATGACCTTGATAGCCTCGCGAGCGGTCTTGGCACGCTGTAATGCAATGTAAATCAGAGAACCGTAGTCAATCTTGCCCTGACCATGCATCAGCGATTCGACACCCCCATACGTTGTCTCGCCAATGGCCAACTGCCATTCGTTCATATTACCGATAACTGAGTAAGTGTGGGCCACCTGCGGAATCTGACACAACAGCTTGCCCGTATCCCACTCTATAACATCCATCATAGTTCCGGCAGGATAATCTTTGGCGGGACGATAGTAGAGTTCTCCGTACAATTGATGAGAGTCGGCAGCATAGGTAATAAAGCAGGAGCCATCCTTGCTGGCCCCTTTCGTGACAATGAAATTGGTGCATGCCATGGTCGTGCCAAACGAAAGCAGACCGATGAGCAGTGTTAGCATAAATGATTTTTTCATAGACTTGGTATTTAATAATGAATATTTTCAAAATCAGGTTGCAAAGGTACAAATAATATTGCGTGTTACCCGATGTAGAGATAAAAAATGTATCTTTGCCCCCGATTTTATGGTGAAAGATTTCCAAGGAAATCTTGAGAGGGAAGCAGGTGTGAATCCTGCACAGTACCCGCTGCTGTGAGTTCAAACAACCCCGAGGAGCCAACAAAAAGTCACTGTCGTTTCAGATGGGAAGACTTCCGAGGGTGAACAAGTCAGAAAACCTGCCATCAGATCAAAAAAAACGTTGAAAGCTTCGGGAGATAGGCTTCTGCGGACAAGTTGGATTTGTTCCATGTTTGTTTTGTTTGAGTTGATACCCCGGAGCCGTAAGCGACGGGCTTTTTTGTTTTATGACACATATCAACAATAATAACAAATAAATAATGCTTATGAAAAAACTTTTATTATTTGCAGCAATTCTTTGCACATTTGTGAGCTTTGCTCAAGCTCAAGACGCCACTATCAACGCTAACCGAGTGAAATATTGGGTTGGCACAGGCTCCAATCAAGCCATTTTCATCGTAAACTGGTGCGACCCTGACACCGCACTGGCTTGGGGCTTCCGTTTCAACGAAGACTCCCTGCTGGTAGCCGACATGCTGAATGCCATTGTTACAGCCGACCCTCGTTTCAGTACCCAAGGCACAACCGGATGGCTTACCAATCTTATCTATACTGACGGATCGAACACGTTCCAAATCGATGCCGACGATTACGTTGTTTACAATCGTAACGGCGGTTATGCCAATACCATCGATTTGGAATATTTCTACCCTAACGATTATCTGAAATTCGGTGGTTGGGACTGTGCCGACATGGATGAGAACTGGACAAGCACATGGAGCACACCCATTGAGCCTGTTGAGATTCCCGGTGTTCCTGT
>CAJODA010000058.1 GCA_905233745.1 uncultured Bacteroidales bacterium | reverse complement strand
TTTTCGGGCGGCGACAACTGGCTCTTCGGCGGAGAGATTGTGGTTGCAGGCCCCACACTTTTCCGGGAGTTATTGACTTCCTTACAACAATTTTTAAAACAATAAGCGGATGAAACGCATTGCCATTGTCGGCGCCGGTGCTTCGGGACTCTTTCTGGCCAGGAAATGGTCGGGGAAAAAGGGTCTTGAGGTGTACGTGTTTGAGCGTAACCGTCAAGTGGGCACCAAGTTGCGTGCATCCGGCGGCGGCAAGTGCAATCTCTTCAATACTAATATATTGCCAGCGTGTTACAACCATCCTGAATTTGCCGGCAAGCTGTTGGGGAAGGTCTCTCCACAGCGGTTATGGCGGGAGTTTGAGGATATGGGTCTGCAAATGGTGGCTGATGAAGAGGGCCGCGTGTATCCGCTTTCGCAATTTTCCCAAACTGTGGTGGATGTCCTTTCCGCGAATTTGGAGGAGAATATCCATTTTGAGATGGGGTATGAGGTGAGAAAAGTCTTTTCGCAGGATGGTTTATGGCGTATAAACGATTATCCGGTGCCCTTTGACAAGGTGGTGTTCGCTTCTGGCACCCCAGCCAATATGATTCCGAGGAATCGGAAGGATTACAATGGCTATTTAAAGGATTTTAACATATCGGTAAACGAATTTCAACCCTCGTTAGTGGGATTTGTTATCAAAGATTATCCGAAAAAACTCTCTGGCTGCCGCGTGAAGGTGATAGCATCCCTGTATCAGGGTGAAAAATTGATCCATAGTGAGCCTGGCGAGGTGACGTTCAAGGATGAAGGCATTTCTGGAATTGTAATCCTCAACCTGTCAGCATATTACAATCGTTTGAAAGATAAGAAAGATTGTTTTGTGGAGTTGAATTTCCTGTATGTGAATCCCGATTACGATGTGCAAGCCCATCTCCGCAAGTATCATTCATTGAGAGGTTTGCTGCACCCCAAGTTGAACACGTTGTATGAGCGTGAGCCGTTTGATGTTAAAAAATTCAAAATGGAAATAGAAGGCTTGTACGATTTGGCCTTCGCACAGGTGTGTCACGGCGGCATTGACTTGGATGAAGTGGACGACAATTTCGCTTTAAAGAAATATCCGGGCATCTATGTCACGGGCGAGATGCTGGACTTGGACGGCGTTTGCGGCGGATACAATCTCTTTTTTGCATTTGCTTCGGCACTGGTGGTTCAAGGCAGGCCGTAGGTCTGCCATCATTTCGAATTAGGGTTAACGTTGGGGGTTCCGCCGCCGCTGGCGGCGGAATGGTGAGGTTCCGCTCAACGCTGTCGCGTTTCGCGGAATGGTGGGGGCATCATTGCGACACTTACCGATTTCGCGGCGGCACATGCTCGCCGCGATCATTATCCGACGCGCCACCCATCCCGGGGATTACCATCCCCGGCTACCGATCCATGCACGCCTACGGCGTGCGCCCGCACGCGAGTCCGCAGCTTCCCCATTCCAAATTACTCATTCCTAATTACTTTGCTCGCTGCCATGTACGGGGAAATCCGCTTCTCGCGGATAAGCGGCAGCAGGCGCTCGATTTCCGTTGCTTTCTCTTCGTTGTTGTAGAAGTCGTTTTGTAGGGTGAAGTTGATCCAGTTGTAGAAGATGTTGACGTGCTGCTCGGTGCGGTTCTTCTCGAAATAGCCGTTTGCCTTGGTGAGTGCTTCGTATTGCAGGATCATCTTCCAAACCTTGTCGATGGAATAGCCCTCTAACGCGGAGCAAACTTCCACGGGCACGTCCCATTGGCTTTCGTTTTTCGGAAACAGTTTGAGTGCGGCGCGGTACTGTGCCTTCGCCCCGACGGCCTTGGCCTTGTTGTCGCCGTCGGCCTTGTTGATGACCAGGCCGTCGGCCATCTCCATGATGCCGCGCTTGATGCCCTGCAACTCGTCGCCGGCACCCGCCAGCATCAGCAACAGGAAGAAATCCACCATCGACTTGACCACGGTTTCGGACTGGCCCACACCCACGGTCTCCACAAGGATGACATCAAAGCCGGCGGCCTCGCACAGGATGATGCTCTCGCGGGTTTTGCGGGCCACGCCGCCCAGCGTGCTGCCGGAGGGCGAGGGGCGAATGAAGGCGTGCGGGTCCACGGAAAGTGCCTCCATGCGGGTCTTGTCACCCAGGATGCTGCCCTTGGTGCGCTCGCTGCTGGGGTCGATGGCCAACACTGCCAACTTGTGCCCCATGCCCGTGAGCATCGTGCCGAACGATTCGATGAAGGTGCTCTTGCCCACGCCAGGCACGCCCGTGATGCCCACGCGCAATGAGTTGCCCGAGTGAGGGAGACACCGCTCAATGATGGCTTGCGCCATCTCAAAATGTTCAGGATTGGCACTCTCAATCATGGTGATGGCGCGGCTTAGGATGACACGGTCACCCTTCAGGATACCTTCCACGTAGTCGTCCAGCGACAACACCCGGCGCTTGTGCCGTGTCAGGTTCGGGTTCACCTGCATGGGCTGCTCAATGCCCTCGCGCTCCGTCAATGCTGATTGAAAGTTTTCTTCCATAACCTATTCTTTTCCAAAGTTAAACTCCACTGCATCCTTCATGGAGGAGAAATAGTGGAAATGCATGCCGTCGATGAAGTTCTCCTTGATGTCTTCAATGTCCTTGCGGTTCTCGTCCGACATCACGATGTCGTAGATACCGCTGCGTTTGGCGGCGAGTATTTTCTCCTTGATGCCACCTACAGGCAGCAGTTTGCCGCGCAGGGTGATTTCGCCTGTCATGGCAATCTTGTCGCGCAGCGTTTTTTTCGTGAAAGCGGAGATGAGTGCTGTGAGGATGGTGATGCCGGCAGAGGGCCCGTCCTTCGGCGTGGCGCCTTCGGGCACGTGCACATGCACTTTGCTCTTTTCAAAAACTGCCGGGTCGATGCCGAACTCGCTGGCGTGTGCCTTCAAGAACTCGTAGGCGATGGTGGCCGACTCCTTCATCACGTCACCGAGATTGCCGGTCATAGTGAGCTCGCCCTTGCCCGGGGAGGTCAGGGCCTCCACAAAGAGGATTTCGCCACCTACGGCGGTCCAGGCCAGGCCTGTGGCCACGCCCGGTACGGAGTTGTCAAACGCCTTTTCCAACTGGAAGATGGGTGAGCCGAGCACCTCCTTGAGATCACTGACGCCCACCTTCTTGTCAATGCTGCCCTCCTGAACCAGCTTGGCCGCACGCTTGCGGATAATCTTGGCGATGGTGCGTTCCAGTGTCCTTACACCAGACTCGCGTGTGTATTCGCTGATGATATGTTCAATGGTGGCGTCTGGGAACTGGAGCTGTTTTTTCTCCAAACCATTTTCTTTCAACTGTTTGGGGACAAGATGATGCTTGGCGATCTGAAGTTTTTCTTCGGCAAGATAGCCGGGAATTTCAATAATCTCCATACGGTCGCGCAGGGCGGGGTGCACATTGCCGAGGTCATTCGCTGTGGCGATGAACAGCACGCGCGAGAGGTCAAAGGAGGTTTCCAGATAATTATCGTAGAAGGCATTGTTCTGTTCAGGGTCCATTACCTCCAAAAGCGCAGCAGAGGGGTCGCCCTGCACGCTCATGCCCGTGATTTTGTCAATCTCGTCGAGCACGAATACCGGGTTGGCGTAACCGGCTTTGCGCATATTCTGGATGATGCGGCCGGGCATGGCGCCGATGTAAGTCTTGCGGTGCCCGCGGATTTCAGACTCGTCGTGCAATCCGCCCAGTGACACGCGCAAATACTTGCGTCCGAGCGCAGCAGCAATGGACTTGCCCAATGAGGTCTTTCCAACGCCCGGAGGGCCGGCCAGGCACAGAATGGGCGATTTCATGTCGCCTTTCAACTTCAAAACAGCCAGATATTCTATGATGCGCTCCTTTACCTTCTCCAAACCGTAATGGTCGCGGTCCAGGGTTTTGCGTGCCTTATCCAGGTCAAAGTTGTCTTTGCTGTATTCGTTCCAGGGAAGATCTGCAAGCAGCTCCAGGTAGTTGAGCTGCACAGAGTAGTCGGGAGACATGGGGTTGGTGCGTTGCAGTTTCTCCAGCTCTTTTTGGAAAAGGTCTGCCGTCTCCTTGTTCCATTTCTTTTTGGCGGCGCGGTTTTTCAGCGATTCCACATCCTTTTCCGAGGGGGTGCCGCCCAGTTCCTCCTGGATGGTCTTCATCTGCTGGTTGAGGAAATACTCGCGCTGCTGTTTGTCCATTTCCTGTCGCGACTTGTCTTGGATCTGGTTCTTCAGTTCCACCATTTGCAGGTCGCGGTGCAGCAGTTTGTGAACCTGTTTGGCGCGTTCCACGATGTCCTCCATCTCCAGAATGCGCTGTTTCTCTTCCACGGAAGCAGATAGGTTGGAGGCTAGGAAGTTGAGCAGGAAGATATGGCTCTCAATGTTTTTCAGGGCAAATGAAGCCTCGCGGGGCATGTTGGAGGACATCCGGATCATGCGCGTGGCAGTGTCACGGATGGTGGAGATGAGCGCTTTGAAGTTCTTCTGCCCGGTAATGGTGGTGTCGGAGTCGTTGGACTTGAACGGCGATGCCGTGCACTTGAAGTAAGGCTCGGTTTGGGTGAGCTCATGGATGACAAATCTGCGGATACCCTGTACGATGATGGTCACGCCGCCGTCAGGCATGGTGATGTATTTGAGAATATGGGCTAGGGTGCCCACCCGATAAAAGTCTTCCAAAGTAGGCTCCTCCACCTCGTTTACACGCTGTGCCACCACACCGATGGGCTGGTTGGAGCGGGAGTAATCCTGCGCCAGGCGTATGGACTTCATTCTGCCCACGCTGATGGGAATCACCATGCCGGGGAACAATAGTGTGTTGCGCAATGGCAGCAGGGCAATCTCCTCGGGCACCTCCTCGTTTCTCAATCGCTGTTCGTCATCCAGAGAGAACAAGGGGATGAAGCTGCTTTCATTGTTCATGAACTCCTCCAGAAGCGATAGGTCTTTCATATTGGATCTCTTGATTTTATATATAAAAAAACTGACCTTTTTTGGGCTACAAAAAAGGTCAGCAAAAGTACAAAATATTATGGATTATTTGGACTTGTTTCCTTCCAAATGACGAGCATATTTGCTGCGGAACTTGTCCACGCGGCCAGCGGTGTCCACAAGTTTCATCTTACCCGTGAAGAACGGGTGAGATGTGTTGGAAATCTCTAATTTCACCAGCGGATATTCATTTCCGTCTTCCCATTGGATCGTGTCTTTTGTGGCGACAGTGGATTTTGTCAGAAAAGCGTAATCGTTTGACATGTCCTTAAATACGACCGTTCTATACTCTTTAGGATGGATATCTTTTTTCATCTTAATATGTTTTTTATTGCCTAATTTTTTTGGACTGCAAAAATACATTTTTTTTGATATAATCAACACCCCGGTGTGAATTTATTTTTACAGGTGCTTATTTTACCCTAAGTCTCTGTCCCTCAGATATCTTATCTGGATTCTCCAAATGGTTTAATTGCAAAATTTTCTCTATCGTGGTGTTATATTGTAGGGAAATCCGGTAGAGGGTCTCGCCTTTTTGGACAATATGATACTCGGCTCCGGTAGAATGAGATTGCGTTGCATCTCCCGTGTTTTTCTTTGAAGGTTCGGTTGTGGGGCGATTGTTCGCGCCTGTTTCAAGAGTGTCAATAGGTCGTATGTCGCCGGATGAGAGGGACAGGGTGTTCTTGATCAGGGCCTCATTTTCAAAATCGATCATCAGTGTGGGGTCGAAATGTTCGTACATGAAGCGCGTCTCGAAATGCAGCGTCTGGCTGTATGCATCTTCACCTCCTCCCATCTGTCCTATGACATCACCGGCATTGACTATCTGACCCGGCTTGACGCAAATTTTGTCCAAATGGGCATATACCGTTTCCAGGCCGTTGTAATGCCGGATAACCACCATCCGGCCATAGCCTCCATAAGATTTGGACATGCGCACCACGCCGTCGAAGCAGCTCTTCACAAGGTTATGGGATTCAACTGAAAGGTCTATGCCCGGATGGAAACCCTCTTTCACCGTCTGGCCGTATGGCAGGCGGATTTCGTTGTAGGTGCAGGGGAACGCGAAAGGGTGGTTCCCGTCTTGCACCAGCAATAGCATCAGCCGGTCGTTAGCGAAGGGGATCTCCAGTTTCCGGCTCCGGAGGTGATGCACATCCCAGTGCTGATGATAGAGACTGTATGCCGGTATTTGGTAGGTTTCCGTGATGGACGGGTGGTCGGAGCTGATGAATATGGCGGAATCATCCATCGTGACGGCCGTGTCCTTGAGCGCCACGTTCTGGGTGTACTCGGAAATGTCGAGGTTTTGCGCCACCAGCGACATTGAGCAGAGACTCAGTAATATAACCACCAGTCTTTTCATGTTCTGTTACGGTTTGAGGTTATGGATGATGGATGTGGTGGAGAAGCCTTCCACGAAGGGTATGGTGAGTACTTGTCCGCCGCGGGCACGTACGATATCCGCTCCCACAATGTTGTCCGTCTGATAGTCGCCACCCTTCACTAAGATGTCGGGTTGTACTTTAGCAATGATATTGTAGGGAGTGTCTTCCTCAAAGAGCACAACATAATCCACCATTTCCAGTGCTGCCAGCACCAAGGCGCGGGCGTCCTGCGGGTTGACGGGGCGTTGCGGACCTTTCAGTCTGCGAACAGAGTCGTCGCTGTTGAGCCCCACAACCAGCATGTCGCCTAGCTGGCGGGCTTGAGCCAGATAGGTGACGTGTCCGCAGTGCAGGATGTCAAAGCATCCGTTGGTGAAGACGATGCGCTGCTGATGCAACTCTTCCCCTCTTTCGGTGAAAAAGTCAGCAGGAACAATCTTATGGCGGATGTGCTCGAGATTATTCATTGGATTCTACTAGGGTTGGTTCAGGGTTGATGGCGGAATCTCTTTTCTTGTAGAATGAGGAGAGGAATAAAGAGGCGAAGCCTGCTATCAGGGCTATGGCGGTTTGCAGAATCCAGCCTATCCAGCCGGCGGCAAGACCTTCGGTGTAGTTAACATTGTACATCAGGAGGATGCCAGCGGTGATGAGCGGGTAGGAGCCGAGTCCGCCTTGAGATATCATGAAAGCGATGGTGCCGAAAGAGAGCACGGCGAGTGCTGCACCGGGTCCTAGACCGTGCAAGTATGGGATGGCAAAGAAACAGAGGTATGTGCCCAGATAATAGAACACCCACATAAGTGTGTTCCATAAAATGTAACGTCCAGGATGCGGCAGGTCTTTGATGGAGATGAAACCTTGCCAGATGCCGACAAGGAAGTCATGAATCTTCATGCACCATGCATGTCTCATCCACCATTTGCGTGTGAGACGCAGAATGAGCCAGATGAATAGAATGAGTCCTATTAATATATATATGAAATAGTTGCTGATGATAGAGAGACCTTTCTGCTCCATCCACATGCCTAATGAGGTTTGTGTTTCATGGTCTATGATAATGTTGGAGAGCATGCCGCTGTTCATGGCGATGACCAACAGCAGAATCAGCAGCCAGCAGAGGATGTCCACGGCACGCTCGGTGACCACCGTGCCAAGTGTTTTTTGGAAGGGAACTTTTTCGAAGCGCTGGAGGAACGAGCAACGCAGAATTTCACCTAATCTGGGCAGAGCGAGGTTGGCCAGATAACATACCATGACGGAGTAAAAGGTCATGGATAGCCGTGGCTTATAGCCCAACGGCTCCAGGAGGATCTGGGCCCTGACAGACCGCGCGAAATCCGCCAAAAGAGCCATTATGCCGGCAGCGATTAGCAACAGCCAGTTTGAAACGTGATTGATACTGGCGATGCATTCCCATATTGTCCGCATGTCATCCTTGGAGAGCGAACGCAGGGAAAGCCATATAAAAAAGATACCTAGTCCAACAAATAACACAAATTGCAGGATGGTGATGACAGGGTTCTTTCTCTTGATTTCTTCTTTATTGTCCATGTAACAGTATTTAAAAAGGCCATCCGAAAGGATGTGGTTCCAGAGGAAGTTTCGCCATGGGATGGTAGTCGCCGACCAATCCAATGGGCTTGGCATTCCGGATGTCGTAAACAATCCGGATGCATTTTCTCACCTCATCCAACCCAAAGCCTTCTCCGTTGAGAATTTTGCGGTAGCTTTCGGTGTGAAGCTCGTTGAATCCGTTGCTGAATTCGAAGGTTTCCGTTCCGATAAGGAGGGAACGATAGGTGCGTTGTCCCTGTTGGGCAATGGAAGCCGGCAGGGTGTTTGCGTTAATGCTTAGGAAATACCGGACTCTTGCTTTTTTGAGACGTAGGAATCCGGCCAAACGATCATGTGAGGAGACATGCACGACGTTTTCCTGAACATCACCGAAAAGATACACCAGCATATCGTAAAAATGGATACCGATGTTGGTGGCAATACCCCCGCTTTTCTTCGCATCTCCTTTCCAGGAGGTATAGTACCACTTGCCGCGGGAGGTGATATAGGTGAGTTCTACGTCATACACTTTGTCTTGAGGTCCTTCATCGATTTTCTTCTTAAGGGCAATAACCGAAGGATGAAGTCTCAGCTGAAGGATGTTGTTGACGGTGTGTCCGGTCTCTTCTTCCACGCGCTGCAATGCGTCAATATTCCAAGGGTTCAGCACCAGCGGTTTTTCGCAAATCACATCACAACCGAGCCGGAGCGCATAGCGCGTATGCGAATCGTGCAGATAGTTGGGCGTGCAAACCGATACGATGTCAATCCGGTCCTCCGTGTTTTTGATTTTGGTGCAATGGCGGTCAAACAACTCTTGTTCGGTGAAGAAATCGGCATTGGGGAAATAGCTGTCAATGATGCCCACGCTGTCGCTGATATCATACGCAGACACCAGTTTGTTGCCAGTGTCTTTGATGGCTTTCAGGTGTTTAGGGGCAACATAACCGCCTACTCCGATAATGGCGAAATTCTTCATGCGTCCTGTGCAATTGTTTTATTAGAGTTGTCGATGGCTTCAAATACGGAATTTTTGCTTTTGAATTCCGGAACCACCGCTTTCATTTGGGCCACGATGGAAAAATCGTCAGCATCTTGTAACCCGATGAGTTTCTCGATTTCGGGCAGAAGGGTCTGATACTCGATACTGCGAACTTTTGCGATTTTGATCTTTTCGTTATCAGTCTTCAGGGTGTTCTCCTCATTGGCGAGCAGTTCTTCGTACAGTTTCTCGCCCGGTCGCAATCCGGTGTATTCTATAGAGATATCCTTGTCGAGGGTGAGACCGGAAAGTTGTATCATTTTCTTGGCCACATCGCTGATCTTTACGGATCTGCCCATATCGAAGATGAATATCTCCCCGCCCTTGCCCATTGCTCCGGCGGTGAGCACCAGCTGGCAGGCTTCGGGTATGGTCATGAAATAGCGCGTGATGTCAGGGTGCGTTACGGTAACAGGACCTCCATCCTCTATTTGCTGTCGGAAAATGGGGATTACGGATCCGTTGGAACCCAACACGTTGCCAAAACGAGTTGTGACAAATTTGGTGGTGTCCTGATGGAAGTTGAGGGATTGGACATACATCTCCGCGATGCGCTTGGAAGCACCCATCACATTGGTGGGGTTCACAGCCTTGTCGGTGGAAACCATCACGAATTTCTTGACGCCATATTGCACAGACATGTCCGCCATCAGCTTAGTGCCTTCTACGTTGGTTTTGATAGCAGAACGCACGTTCTTTTCCATCATCGGCACATGCTTGTATGCAGCTGCGTGGAAGACAAGATTAGGACGATGTCGCTCAAACACCTTTTCCATTTGTTTTCTATCGCAAATGCTATGAATGTATAAACTGATGTTTTTTAAACCATTGGCACGAAGTAGTTCGTCCTGTAAGAAGAAACAGGGTGTTTCCGCCTCGTCCACTAAAACCAGTTCCTTGTAGTTGAATTGGAGCAGCTGTCGCACAATCTCACTTCCGATGGAACCGGCCGCTCCGGTGATGAGAATGGTCTGGCCGTTTAATTCCGGATTCAACAACGACAGATCCAATTGTATCGGATTGCGTTCCAGCAAGTCTTCAATCTTCACTTTCTTGATCTGCTTGAAACTCAGGTTGCCGTTCAACCAACGTGACACGGGAGGAACCTTAAGCACCTTTACATTGTGGGCAAGTGCGATGTCGGTGATGGCTTTCACCTCGGCGTTGCTGATTTTCTGTATCGCAATGATGAGGAAAGAGATGTTGTTGACACTGAGATAATCATCCAATATCTTGGAATCATACACTTGCAGACTCTCCAGCTGCATGCCGATTTTGGCCGGAGCGTTATCAAAGAAAGCCAACACGTTGTATTTGCTGGCATTGTCTCGCTCAATGGTGCGTTTGGTGATTATCCCGGAATCACCTGCACCGAAGATGACAATGTTTTTCCGTGACCGTGAAGGATTCATGGTCTCCAAAAAGTAAATCTTGAATGAGAACCGATAGGCCATCAACAGCACGGTGGTGATGAAAAATTCCATCATCCAAATGGAGTTGGGTATGATGAAAGATTTTTTTATAGAAAAGACAACGAAGTTGATGAAGGCGATGACCAGTGTGGCAAAAAAGCAGGACCAGAATATCTTGAACACATCTTTGGTGCTGGTATAGCGTACGACCAGATGATGTGTCTGGAAAATCTCAAAGAAGATAAAACGGATGATGAGAATCAGAATGGGGGCATATATCCAGTCGGTGGAGTGGATTGCGTTGGGCAGGTTGAAATTAGCCCTGATCACCATTGACAGGAACAGCGAAAATGCCACTGCGAACAGGTCCAGCGTCATGATCAGCCATGGCGGTGTGATGTTCAAATTCCGCATCCAGATATATATTTTTTTCAAGGACAAACTCATCAGTTATGAAACAAGCATAAAATCGGCGGCAAAGGTACAAAAAATACCAAATAGGTAGAAATGCGATTAATCGCGTTTCTACTCTTTGATGTACACACGGGGGACGCGTTTGGAGATGCGGGTGAGGAGTTCGTAGCTGATAAGTCCGGCTGCCTCCGCCATGTCAGCTACGGTGTTGCCTTCGCCGTAAACCACCACCTCGTCACCTTCGTGCACGGTCAGTCCGCTGACATCGAGCATGCACATGTCCATGCAGATTTTTCCGATGATGGGTACTTTCTGGTCCTGGATGACAACGGTGCCCTTGCCGTTGCCCAGCTCACGCGGGTAGCCGTCGGCGTAGCCGATGGGAATGATGGCCACTTGAGTGTTGCGGTGCAGTTTCCAGCTCCGGTTGTAGCCGATGGTTTCTCCGGCGGGGATATGTTTCACTTGAGTGATGACTGTTTTGAGGGTGACCACATTGTGCAGGCGGGCGGCCGCTTCGGCGATTTCGGAGCAGCCATAAAGGCTGATGCCGAGGCGCACCATGTCGAATTGGGCTTCAGGGAAGCGGAAGATGCCGGCGCTGTTGAGGATGTGCCGTAAGATTTTGTGTCCGAAGGCGGCGCATAGACGGTCGGTCATGCGCTGGAAGAGTGCAATTTGATGGCGAGTGTAAGCATCTTCGCGCGGGTCTTCAGCAGCCGCCAGATGTGAGAATACGGACGCGATGTGCAATTGGGGGTTCTGTTTCACCAGCTCGATGAGTCGGGGAATGTCGGGCTCGTCGAAGCCCAGCCTGTGCATGCCCGTATCAAGTTTGATATGGATGTTAAACTTGCTGATTTGGGGATGTTGTTTCAGCACTTTGGCCAGTTCCTGAAGATAGTAGAAGTTGAAGATTTCAGGCTCGAGGTTGTGTTGGACCATCACGTCGAAGCTGTGTGCTTCGGCGCCCAATACAATGATGGGGGTTTGGATGTGGCGCTTGCGCAAACGCACGCCCTCGTCGGTGTATGCCACCGCCAGGTAGTCGATGTGCTGTGCCACCAGCTCGTTTACGAGTTCCACATCTCCGAGCCCGTATGAATGGGCTTTCACCATGGCCACCATCTTGGTGTCCGGGTGCAGGAGGGCGCGGTGCAGGTTGAGGTTGTGGGTGAGCGCGGGGAGACTTACGTTGAGGATGGTGAGATGCGTCATGTGCTGCAACTTGGCCACGATGTCCTCGAAGTGTGAGTTTCGGGCACCCTTCACCAGAATGCACTCGTATGAGAACTCCGGAATGTTGGCGATAAACTCTTCTGTGGAGGAGAAAAACTGCATCGTCGGACAGGTAAGGCAGTGCTGGTGAGCAGACAAATGGCTGCCGATGCCGATAAATCGGCTGATGTGGTGCTTTTGCAGACTGCTGTCCAAATCCCTGTAGTCTTGGTCGCTGAGGTGGCCCACTTGTTCGAAGTCGGACAGGATAAGGGTCTTCTCAGGCAGCTGGGTCTGCGTGTCCAGAAAGTCCAGGGCAGCGTTCAGGGAGTTAATGTCAAGACTGTAGGTGTCATTGATGACGACAGAGTGGTTGCGACCTTCCATGATTTCCATGCGCATGCGGATGTGGGAGAGGCGTGTGAGGCGGTCGTCGATAGTGCTGGGTTGGAGGCCCAGTTCGAGCAGAGTCACGATGGCGTGGGTGGCATTCTCGATGGATGCGGAGTCCAGGAAAGGTATGCGGTAGGTGAAGTTGTGGGTGGTGAGAAGGGTTTGGTTCCCCTCGGTAGTATAAGAGACGGGATAGATGGCCTCAGGACTGCCCCAGGAGACCTTGCGCAGGTGGTCATGCTCGGGGAGGGTGAGGAGCGTGTTGAGTTCCGGGTTGTCGTCGTGGTAGATAAGGGTGTCGGCATATTGGAATAGCTTGAGCTTCTCGATGGTCTTTTGGGCCTGGTTTTGGAAAAACTGGGCGTGGGCCATGCCGATGTTCGTAAGGATTCCAATGGTGGGGCGGATGATGTCGGCGAGGGGTTGCATCTCGTCAGGTTTGGATATGCCGGCTTCGAAAATGGCCAGGTTGTGTTGCTCAGACATCTGCCATACGGAGAGCGGAACGCCAATTTGGGAATTGTAGCTGTCGGGACTTCTCACAATATTGAAATTGTCGCAAAGCAGCGTGTTGAGCCACTCTTTGACGATGGTTTTGCCATTGGAGCCGGTGATGCCGATGACGGGGTAGTGGAACTGAGAGCGGTGGCGTAGGGCGAGGGTGTGGAGGGCAGCGAGGGAGTCGGCTACAACGAGGAAATTACCGTCGGGGTCAAGGTTGACCGCAGCGGGGTTGGTGACCACAAAGTTGTGCACGCCAGACTGGGCGAGGGCAGGGATGAAGCGGTGGCCGTCGTTCTTCGCGGTTCTGAAGGCGAAGAACAGGGCATGCTCCGGCTGCCCGATTTTCCGGCTGTCGAAGCAGAGGCGGACGATGTCGGGACTGTCATTGCGGACGATGCTCTCCAAAGGGTTGATTATATGGGCAATCTCGGTAATAGTCATTTTTAATAAAATTCGGGTGCAAAGGTATAAAAATATCCGTGTGGTCATATATTTTGATAGCGTCTTGAATTTTTATATCTTTGCAGCGTTTGGATGAAAAAAATGAGAAAAAAACCTAATCTTTTATTGTTTTATTGACAAAATATGCATCTTTATTAGAAAAAATCAATGTTTCGCAGGTGTTTGATATTGTTCGTATGTCTTTCCCAGTGGATATGGGTTGCAGCGCAAGAGGTGTATCCTGACAATGTGGAGGATGCGGATTGTGCCACCGGAGTTGAGGCGTTGACATGGGATATCGAGTGCGGGGTTGAGAGCCAGCCCTTGTCCCACATGTATGCTCAGCCTTTTATAGGAGATGTTGACAATGACGGGGAATCAGAGGTAGTAACGGTGGGTTATGATATTTCGCCCCGCTACTCATCATCCATCGTGATATATGGTCAGAACCTGCAGTTGAAGACCTCCTTCACAGTTCCCCAAATGTATGTTTACGGTGGGTATCCCATAGCCGTGGCCGATGTTGATAGGGACGGGATAGCAGAGATATTCGTCCACAGCATCGACGGGCACCTCCGATGCTACCACTCCGACGGGGTGCTGCAATGGACATCCGACGCGATGACGTCAGCCGAGAGGTCTCCGAGTCTGATTGTTGCGGATGTAAACGGGGACGGTGTTCCTGAGATATGGTCGTTGGACAAGATATATAATGCCGTGACGGGCACAATGTTGGTTTCCCTTCCCGAGGTTATCGGGTGTTCCTTGTTGTTCATGGGCGGCGAGAGTGTGCGTGGTAGGGCAGCCATGCCCGTGTTCGCCGACTTTGATAATGACGGCATTTTGGAACTGGCGGGCGGTAACAAGGTTTACAAGCTGGACATTACCAACCCTAACGGCACATCGGGAAACAGTGTCGTCCTATGGAAGACCATTACGGGCAATGGAGCAGGTGATGGACTCACCTCGGTTGCGGACATTGACCTTGACGGTTATTTGGATGTGGTGGTGGTCCAGAGCGGCCAGATGTATGTATGGAAGCCATATTACGGTAGCACGAGTTTCCCAGTAGCAATAGCGTTCTGCCCGTACAGTGCTCCCACCTCGGGTTCTCGCGCTTTGCTGGCCGATGTGGACAATGACGGATATACGGAGATACTCTTCACATATGTGACTAATATTGCGGCCTATAAGTATGTGTCAGCAACACAGGGCCTGCAGCAGATGTGGCAAAAGAGCACCAGCGACCTTTCCGGAGCCAC
>CAJODA010000057.1 GCA_905233745.1 uncultured Bacteroidales bacterium | reverse complement strand
GTCAGAAATGGAGGCGTTGAGGAAGTCAATGAGGAGGTCTTTGTTGTTCTCGGAGGCGAAGATCCGCTTGAAGCCGAAATCGGACAGCGGGTCGAAAAATATCATGTCTTTTTTCATAATAAAATGTTTTAGGTTGCGGCAAAGATACAACGCAGAAACTCACTTGTCAAGAGTTTTGTGAAAAATAATACTAGCGTAATATTCAATGCGTTAGAAAATTGCGCTGTGTGAAATTAAGAATTGGTTGTTAACGGGATGGGCTGCATTTCGGAGGTGAGAGCCGGTGCTTCCGCTTTTGATTCACGGTTAACGTTGGGGGTTCCGCTCGCTCACTACGTTCGCGGCGGAATGGTGCGTGCGTCGGTTATGATTGAGGTTCCGAATGGCGTACGCCATTAGATTAACACCCCGTCTTCCCCAAACAATTCCGTCACGTCCATGCCGTCGGCGAGGTGGAACGTTTGCAATCCGCAGGCCTGCGCGCCCGCGAGGTGCTGGGGCGAGTCGTCAATGAACAGGGTCTCCTCTGTTTGTAGGAGGTTCTCTTGGATGATGAAACGGAATCCTTCCGCTTTTGGCTTCCGGATGTGCAGCAACTGCGAGAAATAGCACTTCTGAAAGTATCGGTCGAAAAGGTCGTATCCGAACTGCGCGTGCATATCGCCCCGGAACCGGTCATAATTCAGCTGGTTGGTGTTGCTGAACAGATACAGATTGTAGTGCTGACTCACTTTTTTTAACAGTTGCTCATGCTCTTCCGGAAAACCCAACAGGATGGCGTTCCAGCAGTCATCGATCTGCTGGTCGGTGATGGGGCAGGAGGCCAACGAACGAATGTAGCGGCGGAATTCCTCCGTGCTGATCAGTCCCTCCTCATATTGATCCATTACCGCATTCTGATGCTGTTTGCTATAGATTTCCTCGAAGTGCGGAATGCCGCATTGCGCAAATGCATCGGGGATGTTCTGATACCGAATGCGATACAGAACACCCCCGAAGTCGAAGATGATATTTCTTATCATTGTTATTGTTTGATTAAGGCCATGTCGGGCATGGGTTTGTCATAATCGCCTTTCGCCAGACGCTCCTTGATGTCGCGGAAAGCGTCCAAGGTGCGCTCCACGTCCTCCATGCTGTGGGCGGCGGTGGGGATGATGCGGAAGATGAGCATTCCAGGAGGAATGACAGGATAGGTGACGATGGAGCAGAAGATGTTGTAGTTCTCCCGCAGGTCAACAGCGATGTTGGCAGCCTGGTCAACACCACAGTACAAATGCACCGGGGTGACGCATGCCTCTGCCGGCCCTATCTCGTAACCAAGGTCGCGGAAGCCTTTCTGCAAGGCGCGGGTGACTTCCCAAAGGTGGGCTCTGAGACGGTCGCCTTCCTCGCTGCGGATGATTTCGAGACGTTTCAGACAGCCGACCACGATGGGCATCGGCAAGGACTTGGCGTACATCTGCGAGCGCATGTTGTAGCGAAGGAAGTTGATAATGCCTTTTTCAGAAGCGACGAAACCGCCGATGGTGGCCATGGACTTGGCGTATGCACCGATATAGACATCAATGTCGTCCATCACGCCGAAATGCTCGGAGGTGCCACGGCCGTTGGGTCCCATAACGCCGAAACCGTGGGCATCGTCAATGAGGATGCGGAACGGATATTTTTTCTTGAGAGCTGCAATCTGGTCCAGGATGCCGAGTGCACCGGTCATGCCGAACACGCCTTCCGTGATCAGCAACACACCGCCGCCTTGCTCTTCGGCGATCTTGCAGGCGTTGCCAAGGATACGCTCACAATCCTTGATGTCGTTGTGGCGGAATTTGAACTTCTTGCCGATGTGCAGGCGGATACCGTCGAGCAGGCAGGCGTGAGCCTCCGCATCATACACGATCACATCGTGGCGGCACACCAGCGAGTCGATGGTGGACAGAATGCCCTGATAGCCGAAGTTGAACTCGAAAGCGGCCTCTTTATGTTCGAAATCAGCCAGTTCTCTTTCCAGTTGCTCGTGAAGGGCGGTCTGGCCGGTCATCATTCGGCTGCCCATCGGGTAGGCCATACCCCATTTTGCTGCACCTTCAGCATCTGCTTTGCGAATTTCGGGGTGGTTCGCCAATCCGAGATAGTTGTTGATACTCCAACAGAGCACATCCTTGCCGTTGAATCGCATGTGCGGACCGAGCTCGCCTTCAAGCTTCGGGAAGGCAAAATAACCGTCGATTTTTTCACGATACTGTCCAATAGGACCACCGGATGATTCTTTTATTCTTTCAAAGATATCCTTCATAGTTAATGGATTTATGAATTTAGAA
This sequence comes from uncultured Bacteroidales bacterium, assembly GCA_905233745.1. Classification (GTDB taxonomy): domain Bacteria; phylum Bacteroidota; class Bacteroidia; order Bacteroidales; family WCHB1-69; genus F23-D06. Next base: position 11,534 of record CAJODA010000057.1, on the reverse strand, counting down.
TATTACTTGTCTGTACCTTGGCTGTTGAGCCTTTCCGCCTTGTTCTGTTCTATCTTCTCGTATTCCCGTATGAATTGTGGCAGATTGTGCATGTCTATGCGCTTGTTCAGGATGATTTCGTGCTTCGAGTTTATGATGAACATGGCGGGATTGCCGCTTTCGTAAATTCCGAAATAGTCCAGATAGTCAATGTTGCCTTTGTTGCCACCCACATTGGTCCAGGGGTAGTTGTTCTCTTTGACATATTTCTTCCAAGCCTCAATGGTGTCGTCGTTGCCGATAGCGTAAACGTCAAAGTTGCGCTGACCAATGGTCTCCAATGAATCGTAAACCTGACGGAGGGCTTTGGATTCCTTTTTGCAGGTGGGGCAGTTCGGGTCATAGAACCATAGAATGGTGTATGGCTTGCTCAATTTGTATGAGGATTTCCATAAGCGGGCGTCATCATAAAGATTGGTGTCGGGGATAATCAGCTCCGGAGCAATCTTGCCGATAAGTATAGGCTCCAGTCGCTTGATTCTCTTTTCGTATTTGGAAATCAGATCTTCGTCCATCCAGTAACATTTGCCAGCCAGTTGGTTGGTCTTGGCGATATGGCAGAACACAGCGTCATGGCCCAGGATCTTGCTTGTTTCAAACTGATAGGAGAGCCAGTCAACACAATAATGATACATAAACGTGTCCTCTGCGGTCTTGGCCAGAAACATGTCGATGTATTTGTTGATGGTGTCCGACTCTTGGTGGTAAAGCAGTTTGGTGAAATAGTCCTTCAGTTTGGGGTCGAAGGATGGGATGTAGATGAAACGATGGTCTCCGAGGTCGAAATTGTCCCAATAGTGCGTGCGATAGTATGCGGCCTGCGCGTCATAGTTCGGGGTCCCATCTTCTTTCAATATCTCTGGAATCTCAATCTGGAGATAGGATTTCTGCATTTTGGAGAACAGATAGTCGGGATGCTTTTCAATGATTTCGTGGTTGATGAAATCCAGCATCTCATCGTTGATCTTGTTCAGCTTGCCCTTGTAATAGTCCGCGCTATCCTTTTGGCCGGCAGCGTCAAACTCCTTGTATTTCTTGGACCATTCGTTGGCTGATTTCTGTGCGATAGCAGTTCTGCGTTGGAATTTCAGCATCTCCTCATTCTCTGGAGAGTTCTTTGTACTGAAATTGTCCACGTTGGTGGTGGTGTCAAGATTGTACTCGAAATGCTGGTTACGGTCGATGATGAAGTTCAGATAGAGCTTCTTGTCACCAGAAACCAGAGAGTACATGCCGTCGTCATAACGGTTTGTGCCCTTGAACAGAAACTTTCCGGGCGCTATCGGTGTGGTGGAATCCTTCAAGATGAGCTTGTCATTATAGTGGATGACCAGATATACCAGCTTGTCCTTGGAATCCTTGATGTTGAAAAGTATCTCGTGTCCTTTCTGCTGAGACAGCGTGTTGTTTTTCCCCTTTTGTGCGTACAGGTTCCCGAACAGGAAAACCACCATGGCACACAATAGTAAAATGCTTTTTTTCATAATGAACGGTGACTATGAACTATGACTATGACTATGACTATGAACGATTATATTCCAACTTCTAATTCTCAATTCTCAAATTACCATTCTCGGTTTCAAAGAATTTTTGCAATTCGCTTAACGAAATCTGTCGGGCGATTATTGTATGGTCGTTGGAATTGTCAACGAGAAGAAGCACGGGGGTGGTCATAATGTCGAAGTATTCGATAAAATCGATGTTCTGGTCGCCCATGGAGGTGCTCAGGTTGGTCCAATCCCAAAGGCTGTGCTCGTCGGAAAACTTCTTCCAGCGGTCGTAGTCGTCGTTGACTTCCACTGCGAAGACCTCGAAGTCATAGTCATCGGCGTGTTCCGTGTACATTTGGTGCAGCACGGGGGTCATTTCCTGGCAATGGTCGCAGTCGGGATCCCAGAACCAGATGACGGTATATTTGGTTTTGATGTCGTTAGTGGAGTGAGGCTTGCCATCGATGTCATGCGAGATGAGTTCGGGGATTTTGGCGCCCGCCATCACTTTCCTGAGGTTTTCAATCTTCCGCTTGATGGACCCCTCGCGTCCTTCTTCGATCCACTCGTGGCTGTAGGTGTCGTAAAGATGCACCAGCACTGGGTCGCAAATGGGATCGTGGATATCCATCATGGTGAAAAAGTTGCGGAGAAAAAAGTTGCGGACAACCGGATTCGAGCAACGGCTGAGAATGTTGTCCATGGAAGCGATGATGGTGTCAGTGTCATCCTCGCGCATTACCCAATTGTTGATGTTGTGAACTGTAACCAATGGAGTATGAAGAAGACGCGGCTCCGAATAGTCAAAGTCGTCAATTATCTGTTTGACTTTGAAGGCGGCCTTCTCAGGAGTGTCGCTGTCGGTTTGATAGCTGCCGTATGCGGCCATGATGTAACGGGCTGCGAAACTCTCCGGTGAGGTGGCAAGGTATTCCTGGCAAACCTCGCGCACATTAGGGGTGTAAACCGTCATCATCCGGTTGCGGAAAGCGTACAGCAGGTCATTGTCCGGCGATCCTGTTATGTTGATGTCATTGATAAGGTAGCCGGATGCAGTGTCAGTATGCTGGGTGTGATTGATGGTGAACTTGGATTCATTGTTGATGATGAATTCGCAGATGACGTTGGATACGGAGTGCGACGGGTCAAAATAGCAGAGCAGATATACGCCGCTTGGGAGTTCGCACTTGTTTTTCTTGAACACGGCAACTCCTTTTTTGACCACGGCACTGTCTGCAAGATAGTAACCGCTGCCATAGAATCCTTGTATGTATAGTTTGTCGGTTTTCTGGACCGTGTTTACCTTGATATTGTATTTTTTCACAACAGGGGTGCCGGCCGGGAATGTCCGTTGAGCAAGGCTTGCGCTGGCGCATAGACAAATCAGCAGTAATATCCAGTATCGGTTCATCAGATTGTTCATCAGTTCTTAATCATTTCGCGAATGTCCATCATGATTTTCTTGGCGATGTTGTCGGCCATGCTGTCAGTCATGGCTTCGGCGTAGATGCGGAGGATAGGCTCTGTGTTGGAGCTGCGCACGTGCACCCAGCTCTCTTCAAAGTCGATTTTCACACCGTCAATGCGGCTTACCTCATATTGGGCATATTTTTCGGCAATGTTGTCTAGCAGAACCGGTATGTTGATGTCGGCGTTCAGCTCTATTTTGTTCTTAGAGATGTAGTAGTCTGGATAGGAAGAGCGCAGTTCGATGCAGTCTTTCCCGGAAGTGGCGATATAGGAGAGGAAGAGCGCGATACCCACGAGTGCGTCGCGGCCATAGTGCAGCTCAGGATAGATGACGCCTCCGTTGCCTTCACCGCCGATGACGGCGTCAGTCTCTTTCATCTTCTCCACTACGTTGACCTCGCCCACGGCGGAGGCGTTGTAGCTCACGTTGAACTTACGGCTCACGTCGCGCAACGCGCGGGTGGAGGAGAGGTTGGATACCGTGTTGCCGGGCGTGTGCTGCAGCACATAGTCGGAAACGGCCACCAGGGTGTATTCCTCACCGAACATCTGTCCGTCGGGTTTGATGATGGCCAAACGGTCCACGTCAGGGTCAACCACAAATCCAACGTCGTATTGTCCCTTCTGCATGGCCTCGGATATGCCGTAAAGATGCTCGGGAATCGGCTCCGGATTGTGTGCAAAGATGCCGTTTGGCTCTTCATTGAGCACAGTGACTTTCTTCACGCCGAGCTGTTTCAACAGCGGGGGGAGTGCCAGCGAACCCGTGGAGTTTACAGCATCGATGATGACCGAAAAGTCGGCCTTGGCAATAGCCTCGCGGTTTACGAGCGGCAACTGCAGGATAGCGTTGATGTGGTCTTGGATGGAGTCGCCGTAGTACCGGTATTGTCCTACATTGTTCACTTCCGCATATTCAAAGTCACGCTGGGCCGCGATCTCCTGGAGCAGTTTGCCATCGTCCCCGGAGAGAAACTCTCCCTTGGCGTTGAGCAGTTTGAGTGCGTTCCAGTGCATGGGATTGTGCGAGGCGGTGATGATGACGCCGCCGTCGGCGTGATGATGGAGCACCGCCATCTCGGTGGTCGGCGTGGTGGACAAGCCAGTGTCAATCACGTCTGCACCCATGCCCTGCAATGTGCCGCATACGAGCCGGCTCACCATGTCGCCCGACACACGTGCATCGCGTCCCACCACAATGGTGAGCCGCTGCGCGTCCGTGCCCCTGCGTAGAAAGGCTGCAAATGCAGATGTCAGTTCAACAATGTCCATGGGCGTGAGATTCTCGCCCGTCCGACCGCCAATGGTCCCTCTGATTCCGGAAATAGATTTGATAAGAGACATGTTATATGAAGTTCAAAGTTAAAAAGTTCAAAGTTCAACAACCAATATCGCCCGCAAAAGTACAAAAAAATGCGGCTGATTATACAATTGTCATGCAATATTCACCGATTTTGTGGAGACCTTCGATGATGCGGATCCGTTGTGTTGGACGAGGTTGAGAAACGGCGTTTGCGTAATGTGACAATTGCGATTGTCGGATACCTGTGACGCGGCTTAATGCTGAAAGCGTTGTGTACTGCTGCACTTCATGGAGCAAGGCACTTATTCTTTTTTCAAAAACCAGTGTGTAGTTGCCGTTTCGGATATCTTCAGAAAGTTGGTCACCATCTTTTAAACATCCTTCAATATGAAAACGGACATTTTCCAATGTGTCTTTTTGCAATCCAACAAATGTCTTGTTTGTGGTCAATATGGCACCACCAATCTGTTTGTCGTATATATATGCGGAATAATTTTTCCCGCACCAGTCCACCAGTACTTTAATTCTTTTCATATTGTATTTGTTGTTTTTCGTTATTTCCATCCTGCTTGCTTGAAAATACTGTTAAGGTAGTAGTCATCCAGATCATCAGATAGTTTTTTATTGACGGTCACCTTTCCTTTCTTTGTTGGGTGCTTAAATTGCCTGTGATCACCTTTTGTATATGATAAATACCAACCATCTTTCAACAGCAGCTTTATCACCTCTCGTACTTTTTTTGTCTTCATGATAAAAAACATTTGTTTCCCGACTGCAAAAATAGTATTATTTTTAATACGATTTACAAAATGAAGAAAAATGTTTACTTTTGCAGTGAAATTTTTTAAAATAGTTATTCTTAATTTAGGTTTTACTAATTTAATAATCCATGAGAAAACTACTGATACTTTGTCTGATAGTCTCTCTTACAATGGCCCTCGCGGCTCAAACCACCGGCATCATCCCCACACCGCAGCATGTGGAGTGGCGCGACGGCAGCCTTGAAATGGCCTCCGGCGCACGCGTGCCCGTCACCTCGGAGCTGATCCCCTCTTTCCCCGTTGACACCAACGCCGATCAAGGCTACATCCTGGAAGTGCGCCCCGATGGTATCCTGATCCAAGCGGTCACCGAGACGGGCCTCTTCTATGGCGAGCAGAGTCTCAAACAGATGCAGCGCCACTTTGCCGAAGAGAACGGCCGTGTGGCGATTCCCTGCATGCGCATAGTGGATTACCCCAAACTGAAATACCGCGGATGGATGGACGACATCAGTCGCGGCCCGATTGTCAATATGGATTTCCTGAAACGGATGATTTCCACAATGGCTGAATACAAGATGAACTTCTTCAATCTCTACACAGAACATGTTTTCAAACTGGATGATTACTATGATATTGCGCCGTCCGACGGTCTAAGCGCTGCAGAAGTGAAAGAGTTGGAGGAGTACGCCGCCCAATATCATATAGAGTTTTTCGGTAACCAGCAGTGTTTGGCCCACGCCGAAAAGACACTGCGCATTCCCTATTATCAGGAGATGGCCGACACCAAGGCGAATTGGAATCCGCAAAAATCGAAGGATTTTCTGAAATATGAGCTGGAAACTGTCGCAAAGGCCTATTCATCCCCCTTTTTCAACATCAATTGTGACGAAACGGAAGCGCTGGGGTCTGGCAAGGCTCGCAACTATGTGGCCAGCCATGGCGGTGCTTCGCAGGTCTATGCCGACCACATCAAGTGGGTGTATGATGTATTGAAACCGCTCGGCAAGCGCGTGATGATGTGGGGCGACATCTCGGCAAAAGATTCTGCCATCACGGCGCAGTTGCCCAAGGATATGCTGATGATTGTGTGGGCTTACTCGCCGTTGGACAGTTATGTGAGCATGATGGAGCCGTTTAAAAAACAGGGACTTGACTTCATGGTAGCCCCGGGCATGAGCATGTGGGGTTCTGTGTTCCCGAGTTATGAAACTTATACCAAAAATATTGCCAATCTGGTGCGCGACGGCTACCAGCAAGGGGCGTTGGGTATGATGAACACCGCGTGGGACGACTCTGGCGAGTCGCTCATCAACAGTGCGTGGCATGGCATGTGCTGGGCGGCGGAGATGGCGTGGAAACCGTTGGAACAAACGGAGCCAGTCGCCGCCGATTTGGAGCGTGAAACTCGGCTCAATGCCTTCAATCCTCTGTTCGAGAGTCGTTTTGCTGCACCTGCCGATCATTTTCAGCTGATGCGGGATTTGGAAAAGGTGCAAGTGCAAAACTTCTTTAATAGCGGAGCGTTGTATGAGAGCATCTGGGATTTCTATCCGACAAAAGTGACTGATGAAACCTATCGCGAGAACTGGCGCGCGTGCGACCTGATAAGTCGCAGTGAAGACATGTACAAATATGATGGTCAGAAGGATGCACTTCAGTTCTCGGCTCCGCTGCGCATTGCCTATTATGTGGCATGGCATCAGTTGGCTGTCGCCAAACGCAATATGCTTCGATACAATATATATCAGTATCTGCAAGGAAATTCTTTTCTTGAAAAAGATGATATTGCAGAAATCATACGGGAAGAAATAGAGTTGCTGCATACAGTCAAGCAGTTGTATCTGAGTTTGTGGGACGAAGAGTGCCGACCTTATAGCCGCGACATTGTGGAGAAGCGATACGATCGCGTGGCACAGGAGTTGATGGACATTCCCAACCATGTGCTGATGACCTCGCAACTCAACGACAAGGGTGGGGTGGAAGTTTCCATGCGAACCCTCTTCGACGACCAGCCCATTTATTACACCACCGACGGTCGCAAACCTTGTGTGGGCGAAAACCAGTACACAGGCCCGATCACGCTCACGCAGTCGGCCACGGTGCGCGCCATGACCCGCAATGCGATGGGGGAGGAGGTGCTCTCCGAGCAGTATGTGTTGTTGCACAAAGGTCTGGGAAAACTGTCGAAGCTGAACACACGTTACGCTGACTACCGCCCCGAGTATGCCGCTTCGGGCGAAGGGGCGCTGGCCGACGGCAAGATTGGCGGCGACAGGTACGACGACGGCAACTGGCAAGGTTATTGGGGTAACGACATTAATGTGGATTTTGATTTTGGAAAGACCACCGCGTTGAACTGTATCAAGATGCGCTTCTTCCAGAATATCCACGACTGGATCATGTCGCCCAACATGGTGGATATCTACACATCCAAAAACGGGAAAGACTATGTGCTGTACAGAACATTTGTTTTGTTGGATGTGGACTATGATTCGGCGGATCAGAACATTTACACGCTGCAGGCGGATGGTTTGAACCTCAAGTCGCGCTACGTGCGGGTGGTGGTGAACAACGCTGGTCCGCTGCCCGCCTGGCACCAGGCCAAAGGACAGCCGTCATACATTTTCTGTGATGAGATTGTTTTCCAATAGGGGCGTTCGGTGCCTGCGCACCGTCTGTCCTGGGGTTGACACCCCAGGCTATCAGGCTGTAACGCCTACGGCGTTTGGTGCGTGCGTAGATGAAAAGTGTTTGCATTAGGGCAGATGAGATGTGTTTTTGCAACCCTGGCAAGGGATACCGTTCGATAGAGATTGCGGCGAAACCCCGTCAGGGGTTGCAGTTTGGTAGCCCGGGGTAAGGTGCGAGGCACGAGCACCGCCACCCCGGGTTGGATGCGTGGTGTGTAGGCCGTCGCGGCTCAGGTGTCCCGTGCGATGAAACGCGGCCCTTGCCGCCGCGAAACCGACAATCGGTAATCGATGTCTTATTTGTTCACCTTCCTGATACCAAAAATTGTGTACATTTGCAGCGTCTTGTTTCAAAATTTCCCAAGACTGACTATGATGAAATTTTCATTTAATGATATGGTACACCATTCCGCTGTGAACGCAGTGAGCGAGCGGAATCTCCATACATTATTCTTTTTCCTGCTGCTCGCCATGCCACTGCTAACCTTGGCACAGACAGACTGCGGCACACTCACCGACATTGACGGCAATGTCTATCAGACCGTGCAGCTCGGCAACCAGTGCTGGATGCGCGAGAACCTGCGCGTGACGCACTATGCGGATGGCACGCCGCTGAAGCTGGGAACTGTTACCGCCGTAGATGAGCGTTACTACTATTATCCTGATGGCTCTGCCGACAATGCGGAACGCTATGGGCTTCTTTATAGCTGGTTCACTGCCCTCAACGGAGCAGCACCCACGGAGAATGTGCCCAGCGGCTTGCAGGGCATTTGCCCCAAGGGCTGGCACTTGCCCTCCAACTTCGAGTGGATGGCGCTGGAGGACTTCCTCGGCTACAAGGACGAGCACCGCTGCGGCACGGACGTGAACAATGTGGCCAAAGCCATGGCCTCCGCTGAAAACTGGATCCTTGATGTGATGACCAAGGCCCCTGAGTGCTCCATCATGGACAACCCCGCCGCCAACAACTCCTCAAAACTCAACATTCTGCCCGCCGGCAGCTTCTGGAACAGCTACTATGGCTTCGGCACCAACACCGGATTCTGGACTGCCTCCGAAGGCAGCGATGTGACCTCACCCATACACTACCTCGTGAACACCAACGCCACCGTCGAAATCAACTGCACGCCCAAAGAGGCTGCCTACTCCGTACGATGTCTGAGAGATTGAACTATGAACTATGACTATGAACTTTGAACTTTGAACGATAACTCCATAACCTCCCTTACACCCCATTTACCTCATATACCCCTTTTACCCTTTTAGCTTATGACCTTTGAATCACTTCGCCAGCAATACCCGATTTTCACCTACGAGGGATACGAATACCATCTGCAAGACAATGATCTGCACATCCAATTCTTTTACAGGATAGGGGAGACGATTACGTTTCAGCCGAAGATGGTGCTGAAAGCCGGCAAGTATGCTCACTATCCGGAGAATTTGAAGTCGCTGGAGGGCATTGTCTTTAATATTGGCATGATAGAGCTGATCAGCTACTGGAAGTGCACGTGCAGTCCCCTGGTGCACATCAAACCCTACAAGCTGGCTGCTGACCAGCAATACTGGTGGCGGAAACTCTATTGGTACGGGCTGGGCGAGTTCTGCTATAAGAACAAAATCAAGTGCGACCCGAATGATTTTCTGGACTTTACCTTCGCGGTGGACGCGCCGGATGCGGGCGCGTTGACATTCCCGAGGGTGGGGGAGAGTTCCCGGGTTATTGTCCCCATTGGCGGAGGCAAGGACTCTGTGGTCACGCTGGAGCAACTGCGCGCGGAGCGCGAGGTGGTGCCTTTCATCATCAATCCCCGCGGGGCCACGCTCGAGTGCGCTCGCATTGCCGGGTTCCGTGCGCCGGAGGACATGATCGTGCTCCAACGCCAGATCGATTCCAACCTGCTGAAACTGAACGCCGAAGGCTATCTCAACGGCCACACCCCCTTCTCTGCCATGCTGGCATTTTACACTACGTTGCTGAGTGCGGTTACCAGCATTCGCGACGTGGCCCTCTCTAACGAGTCGAGCGCGAATGAGCCCACCATCCCTGGGACATACATCAACCACCAATACTCCAAATCCCTTGAGTTTGAGCTCGATTTCCGCCAATATGTGCACGGTTTTATGGGTGATGTGAACCACTATTACAGCCACTTGCGCAAACTTACAGAACTGCAGATTGCTGAGCAGTTTGCCAAGTATCCCGACTATTTCAAGGTGTTCAAGAGCTGCAATGCGGGCAGCAAAGAGGACAAGTGGTGCTGCAACTGCCCCAAGTGCCTCTTCGCCTATATCATCCTGTCGCCCTTCATCGACGATGCAACAATGATCGACATCTTCGGTGAGGACCTGTTGGAGAAGCCGGAGCTGGCAAACACCTTTGATGAACTGGCAGGCCTCTCGCTCAACAAGCCTTTCGAATGCGTGGGCACTATTGGCGAGGTGAACGAGGCCCTGCACCGCATCCTCGACAGCCGCAAGGACAAATATCTGATTAAACACTATATCAACAAACAACTGGCGCAACTGGAAGACGGCATGCTGGAGGAGTACTTTAATATGGCACCGTAATAGTGATTGGTGATTGGTTGTTGGTTGTTGGTATCATAGAACCTCTTTTCACCCCATTCACCCCATTCACCTCATGTACCCCATGTACCTCATGTACCCCATGTACCTTTAATCTTTAAGAACTTTATAAACTTTAAACTTTATACTAATATGAACCCAACCCTACTGATTCTCGCTGCCGGCATGGGAAGCCGTTACGGCGGATTGAAACAACTGGACCAGATGGGTCCGAATGGTGAAACCATCATGGACTATTCCGTGAAATATGCGCTGGAGAGCGGCTACGGCAAGGTGGTCTTCGTGATCCGCCGGAGCATGGAGGCGGATTTTAAAAAATATGTGATGTCACGGTACGAAGACAAAATACCCGTGCAGTGCGTGTTCCAGGAACTGGACATGCTGCCGGAGGGCTTCAGTGTGCATCCCGAGCGCAAGAAACCGTATGGCACAGCACACGCTATACTGGTGGCGAAAGAGGCTGTGAAAGAGCCGTTCACGGTAATCAACGCCGACGACTTCTACGGACGTGAGGCCTTCGAAGTGATGGCGGACTTTTTGAAGAAAGCTCCTGCCACCGAACTGCCTACATACTCGATGGTGGGCTATCGGCTTGACAAGACCTTGTCGGAGCACGGCACTGTGTCGCGCGGCGTGTGTAGCACGGATGAACAGGGCTTTTTGAAGACCATCGTGGAGAACCGCAAGATCGGCTATACGGAGAATGGCATTGAGAACAACGAGGAAAATCTCCATAATCTCTTTAAAGGCGATGAGCCGGTAAGCATGAACTTTTGGGGCTTCACACCCGATTTCTTCGATTGTCTCAATGGTCTTTTTGTGGAATTCCTGAATGAAAATCAGGATAATATCACAGCCGAGTTTCCTATTCCCAACGTGGTATCCTACCTGATGAACAACGGGAAGGCCAGAGTGAAAGTCCTCCACAGCAATGCCGAGTGGTTCGGCGTCACCTATCAGGAGGACCGTCCTGCGGTGGTGGCACGTTTGGCGGAATTAAAATAGAATTGTTGCCGATATCTTTTGCTTCTTGCTTCTTTGGGCGTACGCCCATCATTCCATTTTTCATTTGTACTTGCCGTTGGCCTTTTGCTCGTCCATCTGGTCTTCGTACAACTGGGTGTAAGAGGTCTTTTTCACGTTGCGGATCACGCCGATGGCCACGGGCAAGTCGCCCTTCATGCGGGCC
>CAJODA010000056.1 GCA_905233745.1 uncultured Bacteroidales bacterium | reverse complement strand
CGAAAAGGAGTCTGGGCGTTCTTCTTGTATAGATAGAAGTTTTTGAGCACGCCGTCACCGCTATTTGTGAACATCACAAACAGGTGCCAGTCAATGAGATTCGACAGGTCAATCCAATTGCCAATGTTGGCATAAAACTCATCGTCCGGCGTGTTTTGGATGAATTTCCTGAAATCCGTGATGATGGCATCTCGGCGTTCCTTGTCGTAGTCGGGATAAGTCTGCCCGTGAGGGTTCTCCTCTTTGGAGCCGGGTTGTGCGATTTTTCTGTCCGAATAAAAGAGCTTCGGCTCTTTGAAGATGACTGCGCCGGAATCATTCTTGTCAACCTTGAGTGTTTTCCTGTTGAGGCGCTGCATAACTACGTACAAACCCTGCGGTTGGTCATTATCTCTTACAAGTGCGTATGCGCATTGGGGAGCAAGGTCATTTTCGCCCATCATGTTGAACAAATCATAGCAGAGTTTGTGCCGCATAAACGTCTTGTCGATGTAGCTGGCGTTCAGAATCCAACTTTTGTTGGCCGGAAGCCCGCAAAGTGATTGCTTCGTATCAAATTTCAAAGCGTAGGAATGCTTGTAATATTTGGAAGATACCCCGCCCCTGAATTTGATTTTGCCTTCATACAAGATGGAGTCTCCACCCGCCACAACGGACACGGTGCATGGAATATGATCGTCCCATGGAATGATGGTGTCCGTATAAATGTGGATGACGGGCAATTGCATGGCAGGAGGCACCACTGTCTGTTTCCGCTTGCATGCTCCACACAAAACGGCCAATCCAATCACCAACGAAAAGATCAATATTTTTTTCATTTGTCATTCAAAACATCACATCACGGATTGCACATAGGCTACAGATATGGAAGCCCGATGGGCTTGGAATTATTTCAATTCTCAGCTCTCAACGCTCTCATCGCATCCTCCACAATCTTTTGGCATTCGGTTTTGGAGGGGCAGACGACCTCGCACAGGGCGAAATCTTCGGGATCCACTTCGTAGATGCCAAGGGCCTCCATCTGTTCGAGGTCCTTGATGGCGCAGGCTTTCAGGAGTTGCAGCGGCAAGAGTTCGAAGGGGAACACTTTCTCATAGACATCCGTCATCATGAAAGTGCGACGGCCACCATGCAGGGAGGTGTCGAAACGATAGATCCGTTTTGGAGTGAGCCAGGAGAGAAATGTGTGCGAGAGGCTCCATTTTTTGAATCCGGGCAACAGCCAGCCGATAAACTCGCGCTTGCCACCCTCCTCTATCGCGGTTATCTGACGGTCATGGAAACGCACGGACGGCCATTCGTCCAAGGTTGTGCCGGTCAGGATATTGCCGGAAATACAACGTATATTCCCCTGTAGAGACGCACGGCCGTGCGTCTCTACGATGCCCATATCATCCAACAATCCCGATAGGTCAGCACCGTAGGGCATCCTGACGTATTGCGGATTCTGCACGCACGGGCCGGTCATTGCCACGGTTCTCTCAAAGGACAGCTCGTGACTGCGGAAAAAACATCCGATTATTGCCACGTCTTCAGGGTTGATGTACCAAACCGTCTCGCCTTTTTGGATGGGAGCGATGCGATGGATTTGGGTGCCCACATTTCCGGCGGGGTGCGGGCCGCTGAAATAGTGTTTTTCCACATCCGGCACGTACTCGAATACGGCATTGTCGGCCCCTTCGCGCATGCACAGGTGCACCGGGGCCTGCGCGAGCGTCTGCAACACGCGTGCGCCGGAGCGAAAGTCCTCTCCCCTGCCCTGCATCATAAATGTGTAATCAGGGGCTAATGGTGCAGAATCAAAGCAGGATATAAACACGGCTTTGGGCAGTACATCTGTATCTGGAATCGTGGAAAAGGGTCTTTGGCGCAACATCGGCCAAAGGCCGTACTGCAGCATCAATGCCTTGTAATCTTCTGCCTGTTGAGGCTCAGGAAAATCCAGTTGCCGGCACGTGGGAATCTCGCCGGCCGCCTCCAACACGATAGCACGGATGACCCGTTTCTCGCCGCGTACAATCTGTTTGACAATCCCGTTTACAGGGGACACGATGCGCAGACGTTCGTCTTTCTTGTCATGAAAAAGCGGAGAGCCGATTTCCACAGAATCCCCTTCGTTTACGCACAATCGCGGTGTAAACCACTTGAAATCGGAAGGATGTATGAAAAAGAGTCCCTGTGCCGATGTTTCGGCAACTTTCGGGGTGGCGGCTCCCGCCATCCGGATATTCCATCCTTTCTTGATATTAAAGTGCATACTGTGAAAAAATGTTAGCGCAAGCGGTCGGCGGCACGTACCAATGCCTCATCCTTCTTGATGAATTTGTTGGCCAGGAACAGGCAGATTGCCTCCACAAATACAAGTATCAGCAATAATGCCTTGTTGGCGAACAGGAATTCATAATCAATGCCTTTGGTCAAAAAATATTTCTTGAAAATGACATCCGGACAAATCCACAAAATCAACATCAACACCACGAGATACACAATCATGTTTATAGAGACTATTTGGGTCTGGCGGATGCGGTTCTTATAGGTGAACAGCGCAATCAGGGAGAGCGCCGAACAGATAATCAGCGTAAGGGCCACGTAATAGACACGCACGACAGTGTGTCCTTCCGGGATGTTGTATTTCAATGAAATGGAATTGAACAGAAACTGCGCCTCTTCGGTATTAACATAGCCGAAAGGTATAAAAAGCAGCACGATGGGAATGATGGCTGCCACTAATAAAAACAATGATTGAATTCGTTGGATCATGATGTTGGGTTTTTGTATGGTTTATGAAGTTTTTAAGGTTCTTAAGGTTTGTAAAGGATTAAGGTTTAGTATTTAACGCTTGTTTGGTGAAGCCGTTGAGGATTGTTTTTTTGCTTTGCTGGTCTCTTTTGGGGAAGACTGGAATGTCTTAGTCAGGGTGATGGGTGATAATCTGGTGGGATTGTTCCCCATACTGAGGTAAGGGGTGAATCTTACCTTTATATCAGAAGATGTGCCGTTCCCTTTGTCTTGAATGTTCCTAATGCAGTTGATAATACTGCCTATTTCCTGGTGCTTTATCATAGAAACAAGGTCCATCTTGACTGGAATAGGAATTACGGAGATAGTATTGGCGGGTATAAGATATTCCTTGTCCCTGCTGCTGCCCGTGACAATCGGCTTGGTCTTGTTGTCCAGATAGAGTTCATAATCATAGCCTATCAGCCGGGCAATGCGGTTTGTGGGGTTTTCCACATTGACTTTCACATCGCAGGTGATCTTGAAATCCAAATTCTTAATGGCTTCCATGGCTTTGGCCATGTCAGTTACGGACAAGTCGCGGGGGCTGTTGATATTGCTGAAATTGATGCCGGCCCAAGTCACGTTTTGGATGCCTGCCATGGCGAAATTGCAGTTCTTAAGGTTCGCAAACTGAAGTATGCTGCAACTACTCAAGGCCACAATACAGCAAAGGATGATGCTGAACAGGAAGTATCTTTTCATTTGGATTATTGAATTAAACGACCGTCCTGCAACACGATTTTCCTGTCCGACAGGGTTGCGAGTTCCTCGTTATGGGTCACGATAATAAAGGTTTGATGAAACTGGTCGCGCAAGTCGAAAAAGAGCTGGTGGAGTTTCTTGGCATTGTCGGTGTCCAGATTGCCGGAGGGCTCATCCGCCAGAATCAGCTCAGGATTGTTTATGAGGGCACGAGCTACAGCTACACGCTGTTGTTCTCCGCCGGACAATTCGTTGGGCTTATGATTGATTCTTTCTTTAAGTTTTAGAAAATCAAGAAGCTCAGTGGCGTGAATTAAAGCATCCTTGCGGGCTATTCCACCTATCATGGCCGGCAGTGCCACATTTTCCACCGCCGTGAATTCAGGCAGGAGATGGTGGAACTGATACACAAAACCGATATGCCGGTTGCGAAACTCAGACAGTTGGTTGTCACTGAGCGTCCCGATTTTGGTCTTGTCAATGACAATCTCACCGCTATCGGGCTTGTCCAGCGTGCCGATGAGATGCAACAAAGTGGTCTTGCCGGCCCCGGAAGGACCGACAATGGTGACCACTTTGGAGTCTTCAATCGTGAGGGTTATGTTCTTCAGCACATGAAGATTCCCATAACTCTTTTCGATATTGCGGATTTGGATCATTACTTCTCTATTTCCTTAGCGAGGCGGGTGGTGAGCAAAGGCACGACTTTGTTAAGGTCGCACACGATGCCGAGGTCGGCCACGCTGAAGATGGGAGCAAATTTGTCTTTGTTGATGGCAATGATCAGCTCAGATTCCTCCATGCCGGCGAGATGCTGGATGGCGCCGCTGATACCGCAAGCCAGATAGAGATTCGGACGCACGGTCTTGCCCGTCTGTCCCACCTGGCGGCTGTGGTCGATGACACCGGCATCCACCATGGCACGGGAGGAGGAGACCTCTGCGCCGGGCAGTACGTCTGCCAAAGCCTGCAATTTGTCGAAACCGGCTTTGCAACCCACGCCACGACCGCCGGAAATCAGAATCTTGGCATCTGTGATGTCCACAGTACCCTTGTCTTCCTTCACGTTCTTGACCAGGCGCACTTTGAATTTGTCGCTCTCAAAGGTGGGTTTGAAGTCGATGACTTCGCCCTTGCGGCTGTTGTCGCGGGCCATCTTCTGCATCACGCCCGGACGCACGGTGGACATCTGCGGTCTGTGCTCCGTATTCAAGATGGTGGCCATAAGATTGCCTCCGAAGGCGGGACGCGTGGAGGCCAGTTGCAGGTCTTCCGTAATCTCCAACTTGGTGCAGTCGGCGGTCAGACCGGTGTTGAGGCGGCATGCCAGTCTCGGTGCCAAATCACGGCCGATGGTGGAGGCGCCAATCAGCATGATGCTGGGCTTGAACTCCATCACCACTTGGTAGATGGCCTGCGTGTATTGCTCTGTGAGATAGTCTTTCAGCTCCGGAGCGTCCATGCAAATCACTTCGTCTGCACCGTATTCGATCAACATTTGGGCTTGATCCTTGATCTGATAGCCGGCCAACACGGCCACCACCTTCTCGTGAAGGTCGGCGGAGAGCTCGTGAGCC
Source organism: uncultured Bacteroidales bacterium (assembly GCA_905233745.1). Taxonomy (GTDB): domain Bacteria; phylum Bacteroidota; class Bacteroidia; order Bacteroidales; family WCHB1-69; genus F23-D06. The sequence goes on along the minus strand of CAJODA010000056.1, from coordinate 8,856 downwards.
TTACCGAGCAATTCCAAAGCCACGGATTGGATAACGCCGTCGCGTTGCTCCACAAATACATGTATGTTCTTATAATCAGTTTTTTCCATTGTCTTAAAAATTCTCGGTTAAATAATATGTTTCTCTTTCAGTTTCTTGATGATGATTTCAACGGCCTCTTCAGCGTCCACTTCAAACACCTCGCCGGGTTGTTTCTGCGGTTTGGTAAACGATTTCTTCACGCGGGTAGGTGATCCGGAAAGACCCAGACGCTCCACTTCCACATCGAGTTTGTCGGCGCCCCACACTTCCACTTCCTTGTCGTAGGCTTCCATGATGCCCTTGACGGTCATGTAGCGCGGTTTGATGGCGGAGGAAAGCACTGTGAGCACGCAAGGCGTTTCCACTTCGAGAATCTGGTAGCCTTCTTCAGTCTCTTTGGTCACGGTGCAGAGTTTCTTGCCATCGAACTCGAGATTGGTGGCGTAGGTCACCTGCGGCAGGTCGAGATGTTGGGCCAGGGACACGGGAGTTTGGGCCGTGTCGCCGTCGATAGCCTGGCGGCCGGCGAGAATAAGGTCATAGTCGAGAGTTTTGATAGCGCCGGAAAGTGCGTAGGAGGTGGCCAGCGTGTCGGCACCCGCGAACTTGCGGTCAGACAGCAGGATGGCACGGTCAGCACCCATGGCAAAGGCCTCGCGGCAGATGGCGTCGGCTTGCGGCGGACCCATCGTGATGACCGTGACGTGTGCCCCGAACTTGTCCTTCAGCTGCAACGCCATCTCCAGAGCGGAAGCGTCGTCAGGATTCAGGATGGAGGGAACACCTTCGCGGATCAACGTGCCCGTCACGGGGTTGATTTTGATAACGTTGGTGTTTGGAACCTGTTTTATTGTTACGATGATATTCATTGTTCTGTTGTTATTTGTTTTAGTGTAGAGACGCAAAATTTTGCGCTGTTATTTTAATGTCGGGACGAAAAATATTTCGCCCTTATGTATATATTATTTGAATAATTTACCGGCGATGACCATGCGTTGAACCTCAGAGGTGCCTTCGTAGATCTCGGTGATCTTGGCGTCGCGCATCATGCGCTCCACTTCGTACTCGCGGGTGTAGCCGTAGCCGCCGTGGAACTGCACACACTTGGTGGTCGTCTCCATAGCGGTTTCAGCGCAGTACAGCTTGGCCATGGCGGCGTCCACGGAATACGGGAGGTGCATGTCTTTCTTCCATGCGGCCTGTCGCACGAGCAGACGAGCGGCCTGGATTTTGGTCTCCAGGTTGGCCATCTGGAACTGTGTGTTCTGGAACTGGGCCAGCGTCTTGCCGAACTGTTTACGCTCCTTGGTGTATTTCACCGTAGCATCCAGCGCGCCCTGGGCGATGCCGAGAGCTTGGGAAGCGATACCGATACGGCCGCCGTCCAGCGTCATCATGGCAATCTTGAAGCCCTTGCCGAGTTCTCCGAGCAGGTTTGCCTTGGGGATGCGGCAGTTTTCGAAAATCAGCTCACATGTGGCGGAGCCACGGATACCCATCTTCTTCTCCTTCTTGCCGATGGAAAAGCCGGGAGTGCCCTTCTCCACGATGAAGGCGGAGATGCCCTTGGTGCCGAGCGATTTGTCGGTCATGGCCATGATCACATACACATGTGCGTAGCCGGCGTTAGTGATGAATATCTTGCTGCCGTTGAGCACCCACTCCTCGCCGTCCAACACGGCTGTGGTCTGCTGCATGGCGGCATCCGTACCGGCGTTGGGTTCGGTGAGGCCGAATGCGCCAATCCACTCGCCGGAAGCGAGCTTCGGCAAATATTTCTGTTTCTGTTCCTCTGTGCCGAACTCCAGAATCGGGTTCATACACAGGGAGGTGTGCGCACTCACGATAACGCCCGTGGTGGCGCATACTTTCGACAGTTCTTCAACTGCCATGATATACATTTGGTTGGTGCCGCCCTGTCCGCCGTATTCCACGGGGATGGGAATGCCCATGATGCCAATCTTGGCCATCTTCTCTACCGTCTCAATCGGGAAACGCTCCTGATCGTCAACTTCGGCAGCCAGCGGTTGAACTTCCTCTGCGGCAAACTTGCGGATCATCTGCAGGAAAAGTTCTTCTCTTTTGTTTAAGCTAAAATCCATTGTTCAGTTATTAGTGGTTATTATTCGATATTGTACTGTTTTGGGTGAAATGGATGAAAAGGGTGCATGTGGTGCAAGGGGTGAATTGGGTACATGAGGTTTACCTCATTTACCTTCTTTACCCCATTTACCCCATGAACCTAATCAAGTTGCATGGGTTTGAGGTCCGGGGAGACGGTGAAATCGGCCTCGGTGGCGGCTTTCACATCCTCTACGGTGAACTCGGGATGCAGTTCGGTGAGCACGAGGCCCTTGTCGGTGACCACCATGACGCCCATCTCGGTGACAATCATGTCAACAGCGCCCTTGGCGGTGAGGGGCAGGTTGCATTTGTGCAGGATTTTGGGGTTTCCCTTCTGGGTGTGCTCCATGGCCACAATCACGGTCTTGGCTCCGATAAGGAGGTCCATGGCGCCGCCCATGCCCGGGGTGAGCTTGCCGGGGATCATCCAGTTGGCGATGTCGCCGTGCTCGTCCACCTGCATGGCGCCCAACACGGTGGCATCCACATGGCCGCCACGGATCAGGGCGAAGGAATCAGCCGAGCTGAAAGAGACTGCGCCGGGTTGTGCGGTGATGAAACCGCCGCCGGAATTGATCAGGTTCACGTCCTCTTTGCCCTCTTCGGGGGTTGGACCCATTCCAATCATGCCGTTCTCGGTCTGGAGAATCACATGCACATCATTCGGTAAATAGTTAGGAACCATGGTCGGCAGACCGATACCCAAGTTCACAACATCGCCATCCTTGAGTTCTTTGGCGACGCGCTTGGCAATCACTTCTCTCATTTGAGCTTTTTCCATAATCGTATGTTTTTTTTGTGTTAATATTAAAAACAAATGCCCGCTATAAAGGCGGGCAAAGATACAAAAAAAATGTGTGCCATTATTTTTTCAATAATATTAATGACACACCTTCATTAGTTTTGCAGAATAGTATGTGGTGTCCTATCCGATTACTCCTGATTGATTATTCACCGTAATGGGGTTCATCCTCGGCGACCATGTTTGACGGTTGGCTTTTGATGTTATAATCTTCTCCGGCGTGCTGGATTTCAAAGCAAAGGTCAGGGAAAACGCGTCCGTCCGCCTCTTCCAATTCTCTCATTTCCTCAACTGAAGCATAGAAATCGTCTATGGCTTCCTGTTCTGTTGTCCCATAACCGGAAAGCCCGAAGTTATAATCATCGTTTGGCATGAATACGGAATAGAGTCCGTCGTTGCCTTTTTCCAATATTGCCTTTTCCTTTTTCTGTAATAATTCTGATGTTTTCATGTTTTAATGATCAGGCCACAAAGATACAAAAAAATATCAAATCACTTCCGCACCACTTTGCCTTCTCCAATGATTTCCACCTTCCCCACCTCGTTATAGTTTGAGTAGTACGAGTCTGAGATGTACGCGGTGTCTGTAACGTTGACTTTTACATGGCCTGTTCCACTATTTGTGATATGTGCCGTCTTCGTTTCCAAAGATTGAGCTTTTATATCTCCAATCCCAACACAAGACAGCCTTAAAGATTCTGCTTTACCATTTAGAATCACATCGCCTGTTCCTACGTTATTCAACTCCATCTGTTTCACATTCAGGTTGAGAAGATTGAGTTTGCCGGTACCCTTGTTCTGCAATGTCATTGCTTCGGTTGCGGTATTCAACATGTTTGCAAACACATCGCCCGTTCCCTGATTGTTTATTACCACAGAATTGGCCGAACAGGTTTCAAGGGAGATTTTTCCAGTACCTGAATTGTGAATGAGCAAGGATTCGGTGTTGATTATAGGGACGATAGCAGGGATACTTTCACCAGTTTCCATGTCGATTCGTTCCAAAGTCTTTATATTGCCTGTACCATTGTTATGCAATTCCAAGAATTTTCCAATATTCAGCGCTATTAAATTGCAATTACCGGAACCGTAATGCAGGACACTCAATTGTGGCTCTTCGCGAGTGGAAATAAGCACATCGCATGTGCCGTGCAAAGAAAGTTCTTCCAGAACAGGAAGCTGTATCTCCACCTGTATGCCCATTTTCACTTGCGGCGCAGAGTCGTCCAAATAGAGAAAAAGTTTTCCATCTACGACTTCAGCGTGGACGTACTGTGTGTAATTGTAGTTGCTGGCCTTTACGCCATACGATAGCGTTTCGGTGCTTTGATTTATAATTATGTTACCGGGCAAATCAATATCCACAGTTGTGATGTCCATATCGGAATTACCGTTTGATTGTGCAGATAAAACACTGATTGACAAAATGATAATGCATGATAATGCTATTTTTTTCATTGGTTTAGGATTTAAAAACATAAATAAGCGCTGAATGTTAATGTTGAATCAATTCTTTTAGTTTGTGCGTTACGGGCACCACCTCCTGTCCGGTCAGGTCAATCAAACCGTATAAATCCCCTTTGCGTACCCATGCCCTTCCATCCATACAGTAACCGAATGTGCCGATTTCATCGTATTGGGGGTGCACGACCTCCCGTCCATTGCTGTCGATAAAACCCTTGAATCCGAACAGGTCCACCATTGCCCAGCCGCTCCTGTACTTGTCAAAAGGTCCGATGTCGGAGTATTTCGGATACACAATAATGTTCCCTTTTTCGTCTTGCAGACCGCAGTAGCCGTTGCGCCAGAATTTTTTGAGGCTATGATAGGATTTTGGCGCGGCGGTTACCACACGGGATGTTTTAGGCAATGGCGGTTCCGTTGTTTCGGTTATGGGTGCGGAATTTTGGGTGATTGGTAGAGACGCAAAATTTTGCGTCTCTACCACGGTCGTATCGGTGGAATCGGAAACGATAACCGATTGTGATGTAGTTGTTTGTGTTGATGTATTGGATGGTGTGGTTTCAGTGGGTTGCGCCTGCCATATTGCCACGGAACCAGCCACGGCGGCGGCTACGCCGACACCCGTAACGCCTGCTGCCACGGAACCTTGGGAGGCGGAGATTGCAAGCCATGCAGAGGGTTTCGGCGCAGCGGCCCACTGGAATGCAGTCAGCGGCGATGATCCTGAGGGTGCCATAGCGAAATGCTTCAGTTTGGTGCGGCAAAGGCGATCAATAGCATGTCCCCGTAATGAAATCAAAGATAATAGTATCATAATGCCCGATTTTTTATGTTGTTGTTTGTTTTTCAATAACTGCTGCAACCGAACCCTTGCTTCTGCAAGATAACGCTTGGAACTGCGCACACCAATTTGCAGGGTTTCGGCAATTTCGGTGTGTTTCTGTTTTTCGAATACGTACAGATTGAACACTGTGCGTTGTTTTTCTGGCAGGGCGCAGATGGCCGACAATATCTCCTCTTCCGTGAAATCTTCATCCTGTGGAGACGCAAAATTTTGCGTCTCTACATCCGGGTATTGCAGTTCAACCATAACAGACAGGTCCTCAATGGACATGAATTTCGGTTGGCGGCGCAGCCAGTCCAAGGTATTGTTCAGATTGAGGCGCATCAGCCACCCCTCAAAACTGCCGAGATGATGGTAACTTTCCGATTTCTCAATAGCCTTGAGGAAAGCGTCATGCGCAAGGTCTTCGGCAAGGGCACGATCGCCCACATATCGGAAATTCATTCCGATCATCTTGCCGATATTGCGCTGATACGCCTTTGTCCAAAATTGCTGTGCCTGCATCATTCTTTTTGAAAGACGCAAAAATACGAAAAGGGGCCAAAAAAATGACAGGCGGCTGGAATCCGCCCAATGGAAAGAAACTATGCTTATCTGCGATTGAATCTCAACCGCTCGCCGCGCCACTCGTCGTGAATCTCCCCGTCCTCAAACACCAGGTTGCCGTTCACAAAGGTGTGCGTCACTTGGGCGTGCACGGTTTGGCCTAAATAGGGCGTCCAAACGCATTTGTAAAAGAGTTCCTCCGGCGTGATCTGATGCTCAGCGTGCGGGTCCACGATGACCAAGTCGGCGTGATAACCTTCACGGATGAAACCGCGACGGTCAATCTGGTACAAAATGGCAGGGTTGTGGCACATCAGTTGAACAATCTTTGCCATATCCAATCCGAGTTCCATCATCATGGGCAAGGTGTGCTGCACGGACGGGAATCCCGACTTGGCAGTAAAGTAGTCATCGGTGAACTTCTCGGGTATGAGATGCGGGGCGTGGTCGGAACCGATGGTGTCGATGCGCCCGTCCTGCAAGGCCTCACGCAGTGCCTGTCTGTCTTTCGCCGTCTTTATGGCCGGATTGCACTTGATGGCAAAACCCAGTTTGTCGTAATCCGTATCGTCAAAAAGCAGATAATGTGGACATGTTTCCGCTGTTATCTTCTTATCATGTAATGATATATTGTTTCTGAACAGGGAGAGTTCCTGTTGGGTGGACACGTGCATGACATGCAGGCGCGCGCCCGTCTTGGCGGCCAGTTCCACTGCTTTGGCTGAGGAACGGTAGCAGGCCTCCGCTGTGCGAACCAACGGATGCAGGGCCGCGGTCGGGAGCACACTACCCTCTTTCACCAATTCCTTGTAATGCTGTGTGTTTTGTCGGATAATCTCCTCATCCTCGCAATGGGCGGCAATAAGGCAGGGCGACTCCTTGAACAGTGCTTCCAAAGCAGTGTTGCGGTCCACCAGCATATTGCCGGTGCTGGAACCCATAAACAGCTTGATGCCGCATACCCGTGCAGGATCAGTGGCCGTCACCTCGTTGAGATTGTCGTTGGTGGCCCCGAGATAAAATGAATAGTTGGCGAGCGATTTCTCTGCCGCAAGGTCGAACTTATCTTGCAACAGCGCCTGAGTCGTGGTTTGCGGCACCGTATTGGGCATCTCCATGAAGGAGGTGACACCGCCGGCAACGGCTGCCCTGCTCTCGCTGCGCATATCCGCCTTGGCAGTCATGCCCGGCTCGCGGAAGTGCACATGCTCGTCAATGACGCCCGGAATCAGATATTTTCCCCGGCCGTCAATTACCGTGATGCGACGCGCATCGAATGCTTCCCCAGTCGGTATGATTTTGGCGATTGTGCCACCCGAGATGAAAACATTTCCCTCAAAGGTTTTACCCTCATTGACTATTGTGATGTTTTGTATGAGATATTCCATTTTACTGGATTCAGTTAGACAAGTGCAAAAATAGAAAAAACATTCCACATTCAATTATGATCCGGATTTCTGATTTTTCATTTTAAAATGATACTTTTGCAAGCTCTTAATTATGTAATGTATTTAAACGTGATATTATGAAAAACAAACCGGTTATTGCTATCCTGATAGTTTTGTCTATAGTCGCTATTTCCTCTTTGCATGCCCAACGACCGCCTATGGGTACACCCCCAGCCCAGCCCTCGCTGACAGTATCCTCCTCACATCTGAAATTCTGGCTTTTTCTGGATGATGTCCAACAGAACAAGCAACCGTCAAAATTCGTGAAAATGGATTTTGTTCCTGAAGGAAAGCACTATTTGCGAGTGGAAATGGATAACCGGGAGCATGTCACAATCGGCCAATATGTGGAAATCGGACGGTTTGGCAACAACTTCACCATCGACAAGCAGAACAACCTGTATGGTATTTCGATAGGCCATAATACATTCGACCAACACCAGCCCCATCCGGATCATTTTCCTGCGGCTATGAATGAGAGGGATTTCCAAAGGGCGTTATCCGTGATAAGAAACGAGAAATTTGAGAACACCAAACTCTCCACCGCAAAACAGGTGGTCTCTGGTAATCTGCTGACCGTTAATCAAATCAGTCGGATTTGCCAATTGTTCGAGTTCGACAACACCCGGTTGGATTTCGCCAAAACCGCCTATTTCCGTTGCGTGGACCAGAACCAATACTATCTGCTGAATTCTGTTTTTGAGTTTGACAACAGCAAAAAAGAGCTGGACAAATTCATTCAGCAACAGAAATAAATTTTGTATTTTTGCAATCGTTTTAGAAAAAAATATGCCTCTATGGAATATAACTTTTTGAAGATTAACAATACGGGCGCGATATGCACACTGGCAATATCTGCTCCGAAGTCGCTTAACGCCCTCAACTCCACCATCCTGAAAGAACTGGATGATTTCATTTCCAATATAGACACCGACATTCGCGCGCTCATCATCACGGGCGACGGTGAGAAGTCGTTTGTGGCCGGTGCCGACATCTCGGAGATGGCCAACCTGAACGAGGCCGAGGGCGAAGTGTTCGGCAAACTCGGTGCGCAGGTGTTCCGCAAGATCGAGACGCTGCCCATTCCCGTGATTGCCGCAGTGAACGGATTTGCGCTGGGCGGTGGTTGTGAGCTGGCCATGGCTTGCGATATCCGAATTGCCTCCAACAAGGCCAAGTTCGGACAGCCGGAGGTCGGCCTGGGCATCATTCCCGGATTCTCAGGAACTTACCGCTTGGCCAAACTCGTGGGCATGGGCATGGCCAAGGAACTGATCTATACGGGCCGCGCCATCCGCGCGGATGAAGCGCTGCGCATCGGATTGGTGAACGCTATCTACGAGCCCGAACAGCTCATGGAAGAGGCCATGAACCTCGCCAACCGCATTGTGGTCAACGCCCCTATCGCCGTGCGCTACGCCAAGGAGTTCATCAATGAGGAGTACGACCTTGCCGCTGATGACGCCATCGCGTTCGAGAACAAGATGTTCGGCAAATGCTTCGCCACGCAAGACCAGAAAGAGGGCATGTCGGCGTTTTTGAACAAGGTAAAACCGGAATTTAAGAATCGATGAGCTATGAACTATGAACTTTGACAATGAACTATG
>CAJODA010000055.1 GCA_905233745.1 uncultured Bacteroidales bacterium | reverse complement strand
ATCGCACACGCTGCGCCCATGCTATGGGCGACAGGAGCAGACTGATGAGAAAGAAAAGGAGAAACTTTTTCATTGTGACTTCAGATTGATGAAATTATGATAACTCTAAAACATTATAAACTTTACAAACTTTAAGAACTTTACAAACTTTACGAACTCCAAATCCCCATGTACCCCTTTCACCTCATTTACCTCATTTACCAACTTCACCCCCTTCACCCCATCACATCACATCATACGGGCAGGGCTCTTTGCCAGAGCGGGTGACACTTTTTTTGCGGAATATATAGGATATGGAGATTTCAAGGGCGCCGCGCAGGTGTGTGGCCACGCGGAAGGGGGATACGTTAACATCATAGCAGACCCCGATTCTCAGGTTTTGCCAGTCGAAGAAAACATCGGCGATGACGGCGTCGTTCCATCGGTAGAAGAGTCCGCCACCAATGGAAAACAGGGTTACATAGCTATTCTTGCGTTGGAAGTATTCAATATTGGTGCCGAAGACATATTCACTGAACGAGCGTTGCCAGGAGGCCATAGCCATCGGCTCCAGGGCCAGATTTTGGGAGAGTCCGATGCGGGAGATGAAATGGGTGGTGTACCGGACCGGCAGGCGTTGGTTGGTGGTACCGAAGGTCTCTTTGGGCTGGTTGAGATGAGCAGTGGAGAAGCCCAATTGGAAAGTGTTTGTCTTATTGGGGGAGAAGCTCCAAAACAACCCTGCGCCGAGGTCGAAATAGTACTGTCGGGTGGTAAGAAAATCTTCACCGCTGCCGAGACTGGGATTGTAGAAGTTGTGCTGGAACTGTTCGTCCCACCTGGCCGCTGCCATGTCAAAAAAGTTGTTGAAGAGTCCAATATATGCTCCGATGCCGATTTTGTGCCTGTTTTGCCTTCCTACATATTTGATGAACGAGGCGGTCAACATTGCCTGTGTGGAGGTATAGCCCACATCACCGGCTTTAAGTGTGGTGACAGCTCCGCCAATGCCCAGAAGTTCCTGCCGCCGATGGTTCTTATAGAGGGCTCCGTCGGCGCTGATGCCGAAGGTGAGGTATGGTTTGGTGACTGAGAGCCATTGTGTGCGCTGGTTCGCGTTGACGCGGAAAATGCCGTCAAACGCTCCCGTCAGCGCCGGATTCATGGAGACCGGAGCCGTGTAGAACTGGGAGTAGTGATGGTTCTGCGCCCGCACGGTGAAAACGGACGTGCACAGAACCAGCAGCAGTGCGAAAACGCACGCCCCGCATCTGGATTCTGGAGTTCGTTGGTATGGCGGACGGTACATTGGTTACGATTGTTGCAACAGGGTTATAGTCCCAGCACGACTTCGGGCTGGATGTCAAGTTTCTGGCACATCGTGCGGGCAAGCGCGAGAGACGGTTCAGCTTTGCCGTTCATAATCTCGCTCATGCGGGGCGCGCTGATGCCGAGCAATGCGGCGATTTTCTGTTGATTGAGCCCCCGCTCATACATGCGTAACCGGAGGGTGTCAATGAGGGAGGGCGTGGCAAGAGGCACGTGTTCGTCCTCGTAATCAGCCACCAAATCAGAAAGAAGAGCCAACTCCAACTTTTCAGGAGAATCTTCCGGCACGTTGTCTCCCCATGTTAGTGGAAGCAACTCTTCAATTCGAGCAAGGGCAGCTTGATGCTGGGCTTCTGTTTTAATTTGTACCATATCGTTATAAATTTTTAATGTCTTTGATATTATCGTATTCAGCATGTGTGCCAATAAAGCGGATATACACATGTTGCGGAGTGAACTGTACGACTACCACCAGTCGGAAATCATTGCCTTTGATATTGAAAACGTAATGCTGGTTCCCCACAAAATCCACAGAAATAAAAGTTTTTTTCATGTCGGCGAAGTTCTGCCACTCAGCATTTTCCGTTTTTCTCACCCAATCCAGCAAGGCGGTACGCGCCTGTGGGTTACGCACGATGTAATCCTTTATTGTAGTTTTTGTAATGATTCTCATAGCCAACTAGTACTGGCTGCAAAGATATAAAAAATTTTGAATAACATAATTTTATTCGGAAAAACAAAATAATTTCTTGCCCGCACACCTATATCATCGCAGGCCGTAGGTCTGCGGGGAGGACAAAGCATCCGAAAGGCCCTCTCTCAATACTTATACTTCTCTTTCCAGCAATTCCGCAAATACTTTCTCAACTCGTTCTCGCGGGGGTTGTTCTGCGGCTCGTAGATTTTCACGCCCTGCAAGCCCTCCGGCATGAACTCCTGGTTCACGAAGTTGTTCTCAAAGTCGTGCGCGTACTGATAGCCCTTGTGATAGCCCAACTCTTTCATCAGGTTGGTGGGCGCGTTGCGGATATGCAACGGCACGGGCAGGTCGCCGGTCTGCTTCACAGCGGCGTAGGCGTTGTCAATGGCGATGATGGCAGCGTTGCTCTTCGGCGAACAGGCCAGGTAGATGGCGGTCTGCGACAACGGGATGCGCGCTTCCGGCATACCGATGACGTTCACCGCTTGGAAGCAGTTGTTAGCTAACAGCAACGCATTCGGGTTGGCGTTACCGATGTCCTCCGAAGCTAAAATCACCATCCGGCGGGCAATAAAGAGCGGGTCCTCGCCCGCCACTAACATCCGCGCCATCCAATACACCGCCGCGTTGGGATCGCTGCCCCGCATCGACTTGATAAACGCGGAAATGATGTCGTAATGCTGCTCACCCTTCTTGTCGTACATGGCCAGGTTCTGCTGAATCACGTGCACCACCTGCTCGTGGGTAATGGTGATCACGCCATCAACGGGACGCGTCATCCAGGTCACCAACTCGATGGCGTTGATGAGCTTGCGCGCGTCGCCGCCCGAGATGCGCAGTAACGCCTCCGTGTCCTCTACCTTGATTTTGCATTGCAGATGCTCCTCCAAATATGTGACAGCCGTATGCAGAATGGTCTCCAAATTCTCACGACTCAAGGGTTTAAGCACATACACCTGGCAGCGGGAAAGCAACGGAGAAATGACCTCAAATGAGGGATTCTCCGTGGTGGCACCGATGAGCGTGACAACACCCTGCTCCACGGCTCCTAACAACGAGTCCTGCTGTGATTTGGAGAACCGGTGGATTTCATCGATGAAGAGCAGACTGCGGTGCGGTGATTTCTTCGCCTTGTCAATCACCTCGCGGATGTCCTTCACGCCGCTGCTGATGGCACTCAGCATGTGAAAGTCCGACTGGGTGAGCTCGGCGATGAGGAGGGCCAGGGTGGTCTTTCCGACTCCCGGCGGTCCCCAGAAAATCATGGACTGTATATTGTTGTTTTCTATAGCGTTGCGCAACACGGCCCCTTTGCCCATCAGGTGCTCCTGACCGACATACGCATCCAGCGTGCGAGGCCTCAATATTTCTGCCAAAGGTTTCTGCAAAACACTCAAAAATTTAGGCTGCAAACCTACACAATTTTTTCGGATTCAGGGACGGATTCCCTGAGAATTCGTATTTTTGCGCGTTTTAAAAAAGAACACTATGGAAGAGAAACACGTACGCCCTTCTTGGGACGAATACTTTATGGAAATCGCCGACACAGTCAGTAAACGTGCCACTTGCGACCGCGGGCGAAGCGGCTGCGTGGTGGTCCGCGACCGCCAGATCCTGGTCACGGGTTACGTAGGTTCGCCCAAGGGCCTGCCCCATTGCGACGAAGTGGGCCACCAGCTCAAGCAGACGGTGCACGAGGACGGCACGGTGACGCAACATTGCGTGCGCACGGTGCACGCGGAGCAGAATGCCATCTGCCAGGCCGCCAAGTTGGGTATCTCGCTCGACGGTGCCACACTCTATTGCCGCATGACCCCCTGCCGCGTGTGCGCGATGCTCATCATCAACTGCGGCATCAAACGCGTGGTTTGCGCCAACAAGTATCACGCCGGAGCCGAATCCGAAGAGATGTTCGCCAAAGCCGGCGTCCAACTCGAATTCTTCTCCGATGAAGTCGTAAAGTACAAGAACCAGTAACTGTTGTTTTTTCACCCCATTCACCTCATTTACCCCATTCACCTCATTTACCCCATTTACCTCATTCACCCATAATATCATGTCCACCTTTCTTTGGGAATCCATCGCTTTCGGGCCTATCCACAGTCGTCGGTTAGGCCACTCGCTGGGCATCAACCTGTTGCCCACGGATGTTAAAATTTGTTCGTTCAACTGCCTCTATTGCGAGTGCGGCTGGACGCTTGAGAAGCGACTCGACGCGCGCGAATACTATCCCGTGCCTGTCGTCTTGCAGGCCATAGAGCACAAACTCAGAAATTGTGCTGAAACCGGCACGCCGGTTGACAGTATCACCTTTTCCGGAAACGGAGAACCCACATTACATCCCGGATTTGACCAAATTATTGATGGGCTCATCCCCCTTCGCGACCGGTATTATCCCAACGCCGTGATTTCCTGCCTCACCAACGCTACACAATTGATGCGTCCGGAGGTTTGTGCGGCCTTGAAGCGGGTTGAGAATCCCATTTTGAAGCTAGATGCCGGCACACAGGAGATGATGGAAACGATCAACGAACCCGTGGTGCCCGTAAACTTGGATGAGGTTGTGCGGGAGTTGTGTTCCTTCAATGGCAATCTTATCATCCAGACCATGTTCCTCAGTGGCGAGAAGAACGGTGCGCCCTTTGACAACAGCCAGGAGCCCAATTTTTCCCGATGGCTCGAATGTGTGCGCCGCATCCACCCCAAGCGTGTGATGATCTACTCGCTTGACCGCGAGACACCAGCCCTGCAACTCCACAAGTTTGACAAAGAGAAACTTGAAGCTATCGCCGACAAAGTACGCGCTTTGGGCATTCATACGGACACGTACTAAAAGGCATTTGGTCTTTAGTCATCAGTCTTCAGTCTTTATTCCCCTTTCACCGCATGTACCCCATGCACCCCGTGCGCCTATTCACTTTTTTTTGTATCTTTGCACGTTTTTTAAAATGGGAAAAATGTTTACTGGAATCGTAGAGAAAACCGCAAAGATTGTTAAGATTGAACAAGATAGGACCAATTTTGATTTTACTTTAGAGGTGGATTTTGCCGATGAGCTCACCATCGACCAGAGTATGGCCCATGACGGCTGTTGTCTTACGGTGGTGAAACTGGACAAGGCAGCCAGGCAATATGTGGTCACCGCCATGGAAGAAACCATGATTAAGACCAATCTCGGCACCTGGAAAGTGGGCGATGAAGTGAATCTGGAAAGAAGCATGCGTATGGACGGACGTTTCGACGGGCACATTGTCCAAGGGCACGTTGACCAGACCGCTGTGTGTGAAAAGGTGGTGGATGAAAATGGCAGCTGGCGTTTCTATTTCACATACGATGCTTCGAAAAACAACTTTACAGTGCCGAAAGGCTCTATCTCCGTGAATGGTGTCAGCCTCACTGTGGTGGATTCCGAAAAAGGAAAGTTCTCGGTGGCCATCATTCCCTACACCTATCAAAACACCAATTTCCATAATATCCAACCTGGCACAGTGGTGAATATTGAGTTCGATGTGTTCGGAAAATATGTTCAGCGTCTTTTGGAAGAATATTTTTCTCAACAATCAAAATAAATAGCGGTCGGAAACGTTTAATCAGTCTTGTATAGAAGATTAAAAATCACGATTTTGAAACTGAAAAGATACATCATATCATCCTCTCTTTTTCTTGTGTTCGTCATGATGGTGGCGGCATTCACCTCTTGTTCTACTTCCAAGAACACCTTCCCGAACCGTGCGTATCACAATGTAACTTGCAGATACAATGTTCTCTGGAACGGGAAACAGGCTATGAAGCAGGCGGATGTTGAGATGGCCAAGCTCTCCAAGGATAATTATACGGCCACGCTGCCGGTGTACAATTATCCTGACAAGACTGAAATCGGTTCCGCGCTTCCGCATTTGGACCGTACTATCGAGAAAGCCTCCAAGGCTATCTACAAGCACTCCATGCTCATCAAGGGCAAGGAGTATGTACGGACTATTGATGATGCATATTTGCTGATGGCGAAGTCATATTTCTACAAGCAGGACTATAACCAGGCTTTGCGCGTCACCAACTATATCACGCACAACTTTCCAAAATCCAACACGTTCAATGAGGCTGCCATTTTGCAGGCGCGAATCAACATGCGGCTGGGTTATTATGCGAGCGCTGACGAGCAGTTGGAGAATCTGCACTATTTGGCCACCAACAAGCGTGACCGAAAATTCAACGTACAATTCAATGCGGCAAAAGCTGAGTATCATCTGACAGCCCCGGACGGGGAAGTGAGCGAAGCCATTGACTATCTGAATAACGCCATTGCTGCCCGTCCTGAACGTGAGTTCAAAGCCCGCATGCAACTAATCCTCGGTGAGCTTTACGAGATTTTGGGACAGCAAGAGGAGGCGCAGAAAAATTTCTATAGCGTGATCAAGAAATCTTCCTCTTATGAGATGGTGTTCTGCGCCCAGATGCACTTGGCCAGTAACTACGACGGCACCGACGCTTCCCGAAATGCCATTATGCGGCAGTTTAACAAAATGCTTGAGGAGAAGAAAAACGAGGATTTCAAGGACCAAATCTACTATGCCTGCTCCGAAATTGCCCGCATTGATGAAGATGAAGCATTGCGGGAAAACTATTTGGCCAAATCGGTGGCCGCCTATACCAACAACAACTACCAGAGAACTTTCTCCAGTATCACGCTTGCAGACCTCTATTTTGACCAAAATGAATATCGCAAGGCGCAGGCTTATTATGACACGGCTGCGATGAGCATCCCGAAGAATTATCCGAATTATGAAGAGGTGATGAAGAAATCCGGTGTCTTGAAGGATTTGGTGAACAAGTTGGATGAGATTGATCTTCAAGACAGTCTGCAGCGCATTGCCAAAATGCCCGAAGGCCAGCGAAATGCATGGGTGCGCAAGATGATTGCCGATTACACGGAGGCGGAGCGTAAGGCCGCCGCTGAGGAGGCCGAACGTATGCTTGCTTTGCAGAACGCATCATCTTATACCAATATCAACACGAACACCTCCAATGGCAAGTGGTATTTCTACAACCAGTCACTGGTCACTTCCGGACAGCAGGACTTCTACCGCCGTTGGGGTAGCCGTAAGTTGGAAGACAACTGGTTCATCAGCAATAAGCAGCAACTCTCCTTTGAAGATATGGCGCTGATGAACGATCCCAATGCAGCTGCCGATTCGGTGGATTACGACGATGAAGGCAATCCTATCCCGAAGCGGGAGACCGATCCTAAGAAGGAGGCCTATTATCTGCAGGATCTGCCCCTGACCCCCGAAGCTATTGACAGCTCTAATGCCATTATTGCCAGAGACCTCTTTGAGACGGGTTACATCTACCGCGACTTGCTTAATGATATTCCTCGCGCATGTGCCTCTTTCGAGTCTCTCATCGAGCGTTTCCCGACCGGTGAATATTCTTTGCCCTGTACGTATCTTCTTTACACTATTTACAGTTCGCAAAACAACCCCAAGGGTGAGACCTATAAGCAGACGATTTTGACCAAGTATCCCGACACGGACTATGCCAAGCTCATCAATGATCCTAGGTATTATGAGAAATTGGCCGAGTTGGAGAAAACGGCAGAACGTCGTTATGAATCCATGTATGAGGACTTCAACCAGAAAAAATGGCGTGCTGTGGTCAATACGGCAGATCAGATGATTCCTGTTTGCCAGGATGAGCCGCTGAAGGCGAAATACACCTATTTGCGTGCTGTAGCTGCGGGACAGGTCTATAACCAAGATTCGCTTATTGTGGGCCTTACCAGGGTTATGACCAGTTTCCCGAACGAGCCTGTTGCCGAACTGGCCAAGATCTACCTCTCCACTTTCTCTACAGAAGCCATATCCAACACCATTCAGCCAGAAGACACTGCCACAAGTGCAAAGTTGACAGAAATGCTGCAGAGCACGACAATGACAAGTCCGTTTGAGTTCAAGCCCGATGAGATGCATTATGTGATCCTACTGGTTAAAACCGCCAACCTTTCTGTACAAACTGTCAAACAGAACTTGATCAGCTTCAACAACACATTCTTTAGTCTGCAACATTTTAACATCAGCAGTTTTTACATCAACAACACACAACAGATGGTGACGGTGGCCAAATTTTCGAACAAGGATAAAGCGATGGAGTACTTCAACATTTTGTTGAAAAACGAGAATTTCTCACCTGATGTGGCCAATGGTAATATTATAGTCTATCCCATTTCTTCCACCAACTATACGACATTTTACAATAAAGTGGATGAACGTTCACTTTATCCTGAATTCTTGAAAAAACACTATTTGAAATAGAAATTTAGCAGTTATACACTAAATATATGATTATGAAAGAGAATGAACAAAGAGAATTTGGCGTCGTGAACGTCATTGCAAATGGAACACAACTTGAAGGCAACATCGTTACCAGCGGAGATATTCGTGTTGACGGCATTGTGAAGGGAAACATTGTCTCGAAGGCAAAGGTGATTGTGGGTCGTGAAGGCCGCGTCGAGGGTAACGTCACCTGTGCCAATGTTGAAATTGAAGGACATGTTAACGCCGAGTCACTGAACGTCAGCAACCTTCTCTCCCTGAAGGCTACAGCTAACATGATTGGCAATATCGTGACGGGAAAAATTGCCATTGAGCCGGGTGCTGAGTTCTCAGGCAACTGCAGAATGCATAGCGCAAAGACCGCTACGCCGACCCCGATGGGCCAGCCTGAGAAAAAGTAGCAAGGTTTCTGATGGCCGAGCCTTCGTTGAAAAAAGACAAACCGATGCACAACTATGCTGTCTATTCCAACATGGGAATAGAGATGGCTGTGCTGATCACGGTGGGGGTGTTCGGCGGTATCAAGCTGGACGGCTGGCTGAAAACCTCCCCCTTGTTTACCATCCTGCTTTCACTGTCAGGAGTGGCTATTGCCATATATGTCATGATAAAAACACTGACCCCGAAAAACAAACCCAATGAGCCAAAAGATACCAATTAAAAAATTCTCCTTCCGAATATTGGTGTTCTCGGTTATTATGGCCGGGCTCACCGTTTTGTTCCAATGGCTCTGCCCGACTTACGCTTCCCCGGCGTTGCCTTTTATCGTGCTTTTCTTTTGCATCATCACTCTTTTCACCATCTATATCGTCCTTCGTGATGAAAAGGGGAAAGCGCAAAACAGATTTGTTTCCAATTACTATCTCTCCCGGATTATCAAGATTTTCTCCTGCCTTATTTTTCTGGTCGCATACATCCTGTTGAACAAACCCGATGCTATCCGGTTCGCTGTCGCATTTCTGATTATCTATTTCATGTACTCTGTTTTTGAGGTGGTTGTGCTGAAAAAGGAGTTGTCCGATATGAACACCCCTGACCCCGGCAAATCGGATTCAAAAAAGGATGCCTGATTGAAAAGCAATAATAATTAACTCTCTAAAATATGAATACTAGCCAACCCATCAAACCTGATCTTTACTACATAGGCGCGTCCGACCGTCGTCTGGCGCTGTTTGAAAACGTGATGCCAGTTCCTCGTGGTGTGTCGTACAACTCTTATCTGCTACTGGATGAACAGACGGTTCTGCTGGATGCAGTTGACAATGCTGTAGGAGAGCAGTTCCTGGAGAACCTGGACACTACACTGACCGGTCGTCTTTTGGATTATTTCATCATCCAACACGTGGAGCCTGATCATCTGGCACTGACTAAGGAAGTGCTGCTTCGCTATCCGGATGCGCAGGTGGTGTGCAGTGCCCAGGCAGCCAAATTCATAGCCCAATTTTTTGACATGCAGTTGAAGAAACAACCCCGCATTGTCAAAGAGGGTGATACGCTTTGCACAGGTAAGCATACATTCTCTTTCGTGTCTGCGCAGATGGTGCACTGGCCCGAGGTGATTGTTTCATACGAGTCAGAGTACAAGATCCTGTTCTCTGCCGATGCGTTCGGTACTTTCGGTGCCCTGAGTGGTAATCTCTATGCTGACGAGGTTGACTTTGACCGCGATTGGATTGACGAAGCCCGTCGCTACTACACGAACATTGTAGGCAAGTATGGCTTCCAGGTGCAGAATCTGTTGAAGAAGGCTGCTGCTTTGGACATTCAGATGATTTGCCCGTTGCATGGTCCGGTATGGCGGGAAAATCTGGGTTACTTTATCCGGAAACACGATGTTTGGAGCAAATATGAACCCGAGGATCGCGGAGTGTTGGTAGTTTACGGTTCCCCGTATGGCCACACGGAATCTGCGGCTGTTGTATTGGCTAATATGCTGGCCGAGAAGGGTGTGCGCCATATACGCATGTATGATGTCTCCGGCACGCATGTTTCTCAGCTGGTTGCGGAAGCATTCCGCTGCAGCCATATTGTCTTGGCCGCCCCGACATACAACGGCGGTCTTTTCCCTCCAATGGAAACCTTCATGCTCGACTTGCAGGCCCATTACCTCCAAGGCAGAACATTTGCTGTCGTGGAGAACGGCACATGGGCGCCTCAGGCTGCCAAAGCCATCCAGGCCATCATGGCGGAGATGAAGCCCAATACACTGCTCGAACCTATCGTCACCCTCAAATCCTCTTTGAAAAAGGAACAACTGCCTATGTTGCAACAACTGGCAGATGCAATTGTTGCCTCTCTATAACCTGACATCCTCCTATCGTCTCTAAATCAACTGCTATGTATAAAATCATCAAAAAAGAAGAACTCGGAAAGGATACATATCTCATTGAAGTGGAAGCTCCCAAAATTGCCAATGCGGCGTTGCCCGGGCAGTTTGTCATTGTGAAATCGGACTATAAAGCCGAGCGCATTCCGCTTACCATAAGTGATACGGATCTTTTTGACGGCACGATCACTTTGGTAGTGAAGACCATTGGCTACTCCACCCGTAAGATGTTGGAATTCCAGGTGGGTGAATCTTTCCGCGATGTAGTTGGGCCGCTGGGACACCCCTCCGCGTTCATTCACCGTCCTATCGGTGAGTTGCGCCGCGCACGCTACTGTTTCATTGCCGGCGGTGTGGGCATCGCCCCCATCTATCCTTTGGTGAAATGGATGTACGCACATGGCCTTGATTGCGATGTGATAGTGGGCGCCCGCAACAAATCGCTGCTGTTTTATCTGGAGAAACTTCGCCCCGTGGCTGATAACTTCTATATTGCCACTGATGACGGTTCCATGGGTGAAAAGGGCACAGTGACGGATGTTTTGGACCGTTTGGTAAAACAAGAAGGCAAACGCTACGATGAGATTACCGCTATCGGTCCGATGATTATGATGAAGTTTGTGGCCAGGAAGGCTGCCGAACTCAATATCCCCTGTGTGGTGAGCCTGAACGCTCTGATGGTGGACGGTACCGGCATGTGCGGAGCCTGTCGTGTTACAGTGGGCGGCCAAACGCGCTTCACTTGTGTGGATGGTCCGGAATTTAATGCCGCACTGATTGACTTTGATGAATGCATGCGCCGCCAGGCTATGTATGATCATATTGAGGAGGTGAAACAGAAGGAACATAAATGCGAGTGCATGGATGCCGCCACGGAACAGTTCAACTTGGAGAATATGGAGAAAAAGCGTGTGCCCGTGCGTGAGCAACCCGCAAAGATACGGAGACACAACTTTGATGAGGTGTGTCTGGGTTACAACGCAGAAGAGGCTATGGCAGAAGCCAAGCGTTGCCTCAATTGCAAGAAACCCCAATGTGTTTCAGGCTGCCCGGTGCAGATCAATATTCCGGCATTTGTCCAGCAGGTGGCACAAGGCAATTTCGAGGAGGCTGCCCGTATAATCAGCGAGGATTCCGCACTCCCTGCTGTTTGTGGGCGTGTTTGCCCGCAGGAGACACAATGCGAGGGCAAGTGCGTCCTCGGGCGCAAAGGTGAACCTATTGCTATCGGCAAGCTTGAACGCTTTGTTGGAGATTGGTCCCGTGAGAACAAGTTCGCCCTTATCAAAAATGCTCCGGAGAATGGGTACAAGGTTGCCGTAATAGGCAGTGGACCTTCTGGACTTACTTGCGCCAAGGAACTGCGCATGAAGGGATACAACGTGACCGTCTTTGAAGCATTGCATGAGTTTGGCGGCGTGCTGGTATACGGTATCCCCTCTTTCCGTCTGCCCAAGGAGACTGTCGTGAAGCACGAAGTGGAGAATGTTAAGAAACTGGGCGTGCGCTTTGAAAGCGATGTGGTCATCGGCCGCACGGTCTCTGTGGATGATTTGTTGAATAAATGGGGATTTGACGCTGTGTATCTCGGTACGGGCGCAGGATTCCCCAATTTCCTGAATGTGCAGGGTGAGAATCTCTGCGGAGTGGTTTCCGCCAATGAATTCCTTACCCGCAATAATCTGCTTTTTGCCTATAAGAAGGAGCACGAGACCCCCAACTTTGTCGGCAAAAGAGTGGCCGTTGTGGGTGGCGGTAATGTGGCTATGGATGCCGCCAGAACAGCCATCCGGTTAGGGGCAGACGTGCATATCGTATATCGACGCTCCGAAGAAGAGCTGCCCGCCCGCGCCGAAGAGGTGCATCACGCCAAAGAGGAGGGCATTGACTTTAATCTGCTTTGCAATCCGGTCAAAATTCTCGGCAACGAACAAGGATGGGTGAGTGGCATGGTCTGCCAGCGCATGGAGTTGGGCGAACCGGATGCCTCTGGTCGCCGTCGTCCTGTCCCAATTCCTGATTCTGAGTTCACGTTGGATGTCGACATGGTCATCGTGGCTGTCGGCACCTCTCCCAATCCCTTGATTGCCTCCACGACCGACGGTCTGGACATCAACCGCCATGGTTGTGTAACCGCTGATGATGAAGGCCGAACATCCCGAAAGGGTATCTTCGCCGGCGGTGATATCGTGACAGGTGCCGCCACCGTCATCCTCGCCATGGGGGCCGGGAAAAAAGCCGCCATGGCCATCCACGAATTTTTAAGCAAATGATTAAACATTAATTATAAACAATAACTATCACTTTTAAATACTTCACCCCATTCACCTCATTCACCAATTTCACCAAATTCACCCATTTATTATGAAAAAAATCCTCATCACCGGTGGTGCCGGCTTTATTGGAAACCATGTCGTCAGACGTTTTGTGAACAAATATCCTGATTATGAGATTTACAATCTCGACAGTTTGACCTACGCAGGCAATCTGGAGAACCTGACCGACATCGATAAAAAGCCCAATTATCATTTCATCAAGGGCGATATTGCCGATCAGGAATTCATCATGAATTTGTTTCAGGAATATCAGTTCGACGGGGTCATTCATCTGGCCGCTGAGTCGCACGTGGACCGTTCCATCAAAGACCCGATGACTTTCGTGCACACCAATGTGCTGGGCACAGTGCATCTGCTCAATGCCGCCCGCACCATTTGGAACGGCAACTGGGAAGGCAAGAAATACTACCAGATTTCCACGGATGAGGTGTATGGTGCTTTGGGTGATACGGGCTCTTTCAAGGAAACCACCCCGTACAATCCGCACAGTCCCTACTCTGCAGCCAAGGCCAGCGCGGACCATTTCGTGCGCGCTTACCACGACACCTACGGCATGCCCACGGTGGTTTCCAATTGCTCTAACAACTACGGTCCTTACCAGTTCCCGGAGAAGCTGATACCGCTGTTTATCAACAACATCAAGAACAACAAGCCGCTGCCCGTCTATGGCAAGGGCATCAATGTGCGCGACTGGCTCTATGTGGAGGACCATGCCGAGGCTATTGATCTGATTTTCCACGAGGCCAAGCCGGGTGAGACTTACAATATCGGCGGCAACAACGAGTGGCGCAACATCGACCTGATCAAGAAGCTGATTGAAATCATGGACCGCAAGTTGGGCCGTCCCGAGGGCACCTCATTGCAGCTGATCACCTACGTTACCGATCGTGCGGGGCATGATTTGCGCTACGCCATCGACCCCACCAAGATCAAGAACGAGCTGGGTTGGGAACCGAAGGTGAAATTCGCCGAAGGCTTCGAGAAGACTGTTGATTGGTACCTGGCCAACGAAGAGTGGTTCAACCACGTCACCTCAGGTGCCTACGTGGAGTATTACAAAAAGATGTACGAGGGACGGTAGTTGGTAGCCGTTGGTCTTTGGTCATTAAATTAATCCCCCTGTACCTCATGTACCCCATGCACCTCATGCACCAACTTCATCGTTCGCCGCTTCGTAGCCGCCGTA
>CAJODA010000054.1 GCA_905233745.1 uncultured Bacteroidales bacterium | reverse complement strand
TGATTCGGTTGGGTTGTTTGCGCCCTTGGGCGACTGCGCGCACGCCGTCATCATCAGACAGCAGGCGGCGAGGATAAGGGTGAAATTTTTCATTAATATAAGTCTTTTACTGGTCGCAAAAATAAGAATTTTTCTTTATGGGCAAAGATCAGAAACCGCCGCAAAGGTCACGAAAACCCTTGCGGCGGTCAATATTTGAAAAAACGTTACCTTGCGGTGTGTCCCATATCTCCCACTGTCACTTTCGGGTGGTGGTATTGATGTGCTTTGGGTGTGGGCTTGCGATTGAGTTCTACGGCCTGTTGCGGACAGAAATGGACACAGGCGAGACATTGCGTGCAGTTGTCGCCGCAGCGTGACTTACCATCGGCAAGCACGATGTTCCTTTGCGGGCACACTTTGGCGCAGATTCCACAGCCCACACACAGGTCGGCGTTGACGGCGGGCGTGAGCATTGGCAGTGTGCGTCGTTGCACACCGGGAAGGGCACACAGTGCGCCTATGGGACCCCACCACGTGTAATGCAGGCGGTGTGTGCTAGCGGCAATCTCCTTGGTGATACGTTCCAAACGTTTGGCATACTTTTCGAACTTCCATATTTGTTTGTTGGGGTTGCGTCCGAAGCCGACTGCACTGTTGTCGGGTACGCGAATTTTCTGGCTGTACGCTAACTTCAAACCTTTGACGGCCAGCTGTTTCTGAACCGTATGGATGGAGTTGCCAGCCTGTGCGCCGCAAGGGATGACGATGAAAACGTATGCTTCTTTGGGCAGCTGTAGTTGCGGCACAATCTCCGTCACCGCCCGTGGCGCATTGAACCAATAACTGGGATATACCAACCCGATGCGTCGCTCCTGCGACAAGTCATGGGGTACCGCCTGGCTGAGCGGCATCACCGTTTCGTTGAGTTTCTCTGCTATGTAACGGCTGGTGGCTAAGCTGTTGCCGGTGCCTGTAAAATAGAGTATCATATTTATGCCTTTTTAGTCAATATGTTTTATTTCAGCATCTCTTGAATGGTACTCTCCAGCATTTCGGGGCTTACCATAGGCTCGAAACGCAGGATGGTTTGTCCATCTTTAGAGATCAGGAATTTGGCGAAATTCCACTTGATGGCGTTGCCTTTCTCAAATCCGCTGCCAGTTTTTTGGTGAATCATGGTGAGCTGGTTGGCAAAAGCCTCATATCCTTCCGGATAGCCCTTGAACGGAGCTTTAACCTTGAGAAACGTGTACAGCGGGCTTTCTGCTTTGCCATTCACATCAATTTTGTCGAATAGCGGGAAAGTGACGTTGTAGTTGACGGAGCAAAAGTCCAGAATTTCATCGTTGGTGCCAGGTTCCTGTTCAAGGAACTGGTTGCAGGGAAAAGCCAGAATTTCCAGCCCTTGGTCCTTGTATTTCTGATAAAGCGCTTCCAGTCCCTCGTACTGTGGGGTCAGTCCGCACTTGCTTGCCACATTGACAATCAGCAGCACCTTGCCTTTATATTCGGCCAGCGACACATCGTTGCCCTTGATGTCTTTGACTGTGAATTCATACACGCTCTGTGCCGGAAGAACCTGCACCATTATCATTGCTAAAAGGCAGAGAATAATTTTTTTCATAATTTATCAATTTTGATGGAACAATAAAACGGAAAGGTAGTGCGTCAGTGCGGCGTTGGCCGTACCCGTGGCCGACTCTTCGGGAATATCGTAGAGCGGGGAAAGTCGCCTCACGAAAGCAGTTTCAGAATAACGCAATTCGGCAGCGGTTTTCAGCATCAGTTTTTCTTCAGGAAATGCATCTGAATCAAGCAATACCACGCCGGCAGATTTGCCGCCAAAGGGCTGGTCTGTAAAAGCGTCAATAATGAAGTATCTCATACTATTTCAATGTTTTTGTTACGATGCAAAAGTACGTATTTTTTCAATTCAACGAAAAAACCAACCGCCGCAAAGGACACGAAACCCTTGCGGCGGTAAAATACGACAACCACGGCATTGTCATTGCATGATTACTGCCCTATCTCATACATCAAGCCATGATAGGTGAGCTCGGCATCGAGAATGGGAAAGAAGAACTCGTTGTCGTGTTCCACATTCTTCAACTTTAGATCTCTCATGGTGACCGTCTTTGTTCCATCTTCATTGGTGACTATCTTCAAAGTGCCGCTTTTGGCGACATATCCGGTTTGGGGTGTGAGGGTCCAGAAGTCGAAGTCGGTGGCGACGTGGACACAGGGCAGGATCGGCAGGTATGGAGTGAATAAATACCCCAGCTGGTATTCGCCGTCAACGGTTTCATTCCCGACGAAACTGACAATGAATGACCTCTTGTGATCGGCGGACATGAACAACATGGAATGGACTCCCTCATATTCACCGATGCTGTTCATTCCTCCGATGGAGGTGATGCCGGCAAGACCGATGGGACTCTCAAATCCAGCAATGACAAACTTGTTGTCATCGTCAATGGTGAAGGGTTGCAACACGCCGTTAAAGTTGACCGAAAGGATAATGTTGACATTGTTGGCGTTGGATGCGGTGCAGTGTGACAAAATGATGGTGTAACTGCCATTGTTTTCAGTAATGGTGAGCTCGCCGCTGATCCAGTAATAAACATCTCCGAAAAAGATGCTGTCGGCTTCAAACACAAACTGCAGTTCACCCATGTTGTAGTTTCTCAGCCCAACCACACGAGGATTGCCTGCTTTGTTGTCTGATATCTGATAAGTGCCAGGAACGATGTTGCCATCGAAAATTACAGCAATACCGTCATTGCCAGCGGCGGTCATGGCTTTTGAGGCCAGGACGACAGCGTTTTTCTGGCCGTAATTGACTGCTTTGGCAGTATTGATGTTGACGGTTTCATTTCCTATGGTCATAGTTCCTTTTTCAACTTCGGGATTGACGATAGGGTCTCGTTCACAACTGATGCTGATCATGGCAATGCCACAAAGAAGCATCATGTATAAAAACACTTTTTTCATATCATTGAGATTTAGTGAATACAACGTTTCTTTTTGAAAGTAATAACGCTTGATCTTGGGGATTATTGTAGAAAGTAAAACAACCGCCGCAAATGTCACGAAAACCCCTGCGGCGGTTGGTTGTTGAACAGTAGTTCGTGAAGCTTACGCCTTATTAAACTTCTCCTTCGGCTGCTTGCAGCGAGGGCAACGCCAGTCGTCGGGCAGGTCTTCGAAGGCTACGCCGTCGTGTTCTGCAGGGTCATAGACGTAGCCGCAGATGGAGCAAACATACTTGCCGGAGGCTTGCTGTTTGGAGAAATCTACCTCTGCCAGAATGGTCGGTACGGGATGGTCGAGGTCCATCACGCGCTTGGCCTCCAGATTCTCATAGCCCTGAGGCGTATGGGTGCCACAATAAACGGTGGGGTGGTTGCGGACGAACTCGCGGATGCGGTTCTGCGTCTCGCGGGCAGCTGGCAGGTCGTCAAAGACCACCGACAGCTTGTCCTCGTGAAGAGCTTCATCCACGTAAGTGATGTCGCCGTGAATCATATAGAACAGTCCGTCCATCTCCACCACGATGATGCTGTTGCCCTTGGTGTGTCCCTTGGCCTTGATGAGGTAGATGCCGTCCTGAATCTTCTGACTCTCGGGGAAGTTGTAGTAGGCTCCGTCGGTGAAGCTGACAGGCACGAGGTTCGTGAGTCCCTGCAACTCGGCGGCGTCCATCTCCTCCTGGTTTACATAGACCTTCGCATTAGGGAAACTTTTCAGTTCACCGCTGTGGTCATTATGTCTGTGGGTAAGTAGTATTTTCGTTACTTGTTCCGGCTTGTAGCCGAGGGCCTTGAAGGCATCCATATAGCTACAGATATCCTTGCCGGTGAAGATGGGAGAGTTCTCGTCGGGCACCTCTTCAGGAGTCCCGGCAGGGATGCCAGTATCTACCAGAATCACCTCGCTGCCTGTGTCAATCAGATAGTTCTGCAGACTGCCGCGATAGCGGATGTTCTTGTCGAATTTGTCCATCCCTTCCTCGCCTCCGAAGACGAAAGGCTGGGTATAAAATCCGTCTTTACGGAATTTTACTGCTTTGATTTCCATAATAACTGTTGTTTAAGTAATTAAAGGGGAGAACCGAGGTTCTCCCCCATGAAGAAATTTATATGCGTCGCGGTGCGGATGCACCTATCGATGCCCTGAGAGATAATCAAGCGGGCTGCCATTTGCAGCGGACGGGCGACACGATGGCACCTTCCTTCTTCAATTCTGCAAATGCTTTGTCCACTTCTTTGCGGTCAATGCCGGTAATTTCTGCGATTTTGCCTGCGTTCACGGGTGCACCGAACTCACGCATGGCCTGTAAAACTTTCTCTTTCATAATTATCAATTTTCAATTGTCAATTTGCTTACATTTGCATTATCAGCCAGTTCTGTGCGCCAATCTTCTCGATCATCTCGAGTGCGCCCTGACTCCAGTAAAGGTCTTCCTCTTCGTCGGCCAGATAGGCTTTCAGAATGTCGAAGGTGAGATAGTCCTCACATACCGAACCCATGCACTTACGCAGCAATTCCACGCCCGGTTCCTGAATCTTCAGGTCCTCCTTGATGTACTCCACGGGGTCGTAGCACAGCGCGCGAGCCTCGTGCTTCTCCACCTTCACTTCGCCGCCCAGGTCGAGGATGCGGTCGATGAACTTCTCCACCCATTCCATCTCCTCCGTGTAGTGGCCGATGTACTTCTCGCCCAGCTTCGTGAGGCCCTGAGCCTTGAAAATTTGTCCCTGTACCTTGTGTACGAATGCGCCCTCAGAGAGGCCTGTTACGAAGAACTGTAATGCTTCGATTGATTTCTGCTTATCCATAATCTGATTTGTTTTTAAGTGAATATTAATGTTATTTGTTAACTAGGTGCAAAGTCAGTGCAAACCGAATGCAGAAAGTTTGCTTTATGCTGAGGTGCAGCCTGACTTCGCAGTGTGAAGTCAATTACGCTGCAAAATTACACATTATAATTCATACAATTGCAAGCCCAAACGAAACAAAAACCGACCGAAACGAAACAGATTCAATATTTTATTGTATCTTTGCAGCGCTAAGCAGTATTCGTATGTACAGTTTGAAGGAATTTTGGCAACTAAGAAACCTACCAGTACCCGAAGGAGAGTGGGACGGGAACGTCATCTGCATAGAGACTAATGTGGAGTGGACATTCGGCACGAACGAGACGCACGGTTTCCTGTCGTGCTATTCCTTTACTATTGTCACACGCGGCTGGGTTACCATTTTATATAATAACCGCGAACTGACGCTGCACGAGGGCGACCTCTATACCTATTCACCTGGCTTCGAGGTCTTCGTTCTCTCGTCCTCCAGCGACTACAGCGGCATCTGCCTGTTGGGCGACGAACACTTCACGCTCAGCCTGCCCACGGTGCGCGACGCCATCCGCACGGCCTACTTCACTGTGGTGGAACTCACCTCGCCTGTGCTGCCCTTGAAGGCCGACGACCGACAACGACTGCAGGAACTGATGCAGATGATGATTCACTATCAGCAGATGGGCCTTCCACTGGCCAACGACAGCCTGCGCATGCTCTATAACCTATTCCTCACCGACCTCTCTGCCATCCAGCAGCACAGCATCCGAGAGCATCGCTTCCCCAAGCGCGTCGAAGAAATCTTCCTCGGCTTCCTCGGTCTGCTGCCCCAGCATTTCGAAGAGCACCACGACATCGGCTTCTACGCTTCCGAGCTGTGTATCACCACCACCTACCTCTCCCGCATTGTCCGTCAGGTGTCGGGCGGGCGTACCGTCATGGACTACATCAACCAGATGATACTGATGGAGGCTATGTTTCTGCTACGTCAGACCTCGCTCAGCGTCGCCCAGATTGCCGATAGGCTCCACTTTGCCGAAACTACCACCTTCGCCCGCTTTTTTAAGCGCATGAAAGGGATCAATCCGAAGGAATTTAGGAAAATGGGGCGGATTTAGCAGATTATACCAGATTTCTTGAATGCCCCATCACTGCAACTTTTTCAGTAGTGGCGACAGGCTCAGGTCGGTGGGGTTGGTGCCGGGGATACCCTCAGGCACGGGCATGCCGAGTTCCTCAAAATGCTTCTTCCAGTACTCTGGCAGGTTCCCGTCGGCGTCGCGCCAGTTCATGGGTTTCGATGGGAAGAGTCCGCCGAAGGCCACCTCGATGAGTTCCGAGCAGTAGTAGGCGTCGTTGTCGGGCATGAAAGCATCGTCGTAGGGCTTCCCCACGAGGCTTTTGGCACGGGCGATGACCGCGGCGGTGTCGAAGGGTACAGTGAGACGGTAGATGTCGATACCTCCTCCGTAGAAACCGCGGAGGTGTTTCCTTTTAAATTGTTCGTAAGATATGCGCTGCACACCCTCCTTGGTCGAAGCTTCGATGATCCACACGTCATCGGCGCTGTCGCGTTCCACTAATGCAACGTGCGTGTATTCGCCCGTGCTGGCTGCGATGGCATTCTCCATGTTCGATTTGTTCTCAGTCAGAAACAAAAGATCTCCGCTTTGCAAGGTATATCTCGGCTGCAGGGTGCTGCTCTCAAGGTGTTCGCGTAGCTTCATGCTGTCGGGAGCCACCGAGGTGTGTGTCACAGTCTCGTTGTGGCACACCACATTATGTTCCGCCAATCGGTCGCGCTGCTGAGCCTGCACGGCAATAGTTAGCAGAATGGTGAAAGTGAAAAGGATAGACTTTTTTATGTATGAAATCATAATAAAAGCATTTCACGCATGGCTACAAACTAAATCAGTCGTTCATCAGCCGGCTCTCGCCCCACTTGTATTGCGGATACGCTTTTTTGAGGTCGCTGGCGGAACCTTCCACGCCGCTGCCGCCGCTGGTGGCGAAGACATTGAGCGTCTTGCCGCTAAGGTCATGTGCCTCGATGAAGGTGTTGCCGGTGGCCGAGAAGTAAACGATTAAGGTCTTTTTCATTTCTTTCTGATTGGTTTGTGATTCGGTTGGGTTGTTGTTTTTACCACCAAAGCGTCCCACCAACGTGTCGGGAGGATGGCATGCAGGAACACCATGATTTTGGCACCACGACCTGTTAGATAACGTGTTTTCGGGCACCGGCAAACGGCTGCACGGGCGATCTTGCGACTGATGGCTTTCGGGTCAGTGGGGATGTTAGACAGATACAACTTCCGCAATCCTTTTGCCATGCGGGTAGCCGTCTGCTCATACGCACCGCCTTTGGCGGAATCGCGCAGATGGTCTGCAGCAATCAATCCCCAATCGGTCTTGATACCGCCGGGTTCAATGATGACCACATCGATGCCGAACGGTTTGACCTCCATGCGCAGTGCATCGGAAAACGCCTCCAAGGCATATTTCGTGGCGTTGTACCATGCGGCGAAAACGAACGTCACATGTCCCGCCACACTCGCTAAGTTCACGATGCGACCGCTGTGTTGTTTGCGCATATATGGCAACACCTCCTGCGTCATACGCGCCAAACCGAAGATGTTGACTTCAAACTGATGCTTCGCGTCTGCCATCGGGACATCTTCGATAGCTCCGAGATAGCCGTATCCGGCATTGTTGATTAGCACATCGATACGCTCTTCGCGAGAAATGATTTCCTTTACGCAGGCTACTATCGATGCCTCATCGGTGATGTCTAATGGGAGTGCTTGCACGCCGTACTGCGCCAGTTCCTCTATTTTCTGCATGCGTCGTGCGGCACCATAGACACGATGTCCCTGCTCGGCAAGAATCCGTGCGGTCTCGTAGCCCATTCCGCTACTGGCACCAGTGACAAGAATGATTTTTTGCATAGTCAAATATTATCTATCTGTTTTTCGGTGCAAAAATACGCATTATATTGGAATGCAGGCAAAATATCACCGCCGCAAAGGTCACGAAAACCCTTGCGGCGGTCTAATGAGAAAGGTACATATAGCTTAAATACCGAACATCTTCATATCCTCTTCGACAGTGCTAATTCCACTAATGCCGAAGTTCTCGACGAGCACTTTGGCCACGTTGGGCGAGAGGAACGCGGGCAAGGTCGGGCCGAGGTGAATGTTCTTCACGCCGAGGCTGAGTAAAGCCAACAGCACGATGACGGCCTTCTGCTCGTACCACGCGATGTTATAGGCGATGGGCAGTTGGTTCACGTCGTCCAATCCGAACACCTCTTTGAGCTTTAAGGCAATGAGTGCCAAGGAATAACTGTCGTTGCACTGGCCTGCGTCCAACACTCGAGGAATGCCGCCGATGTCACCCAAGTTTAGTTTGTTGTACTTGTATTTGGCGCAACCTGCCGTGAGGATGACACAATCCTTGGGCAGCGCTTTGGCGAATTCGGTGTAGTATTCGCGGCTCTTCATGCGTCCGTCACAGCCCGCCATCACCACAAACTTGCGGATGGCACCGCTCTTCACAGCCTCTACCACCTTGTCGGCGAGGGCAAACACCTGCTCGTGCGCGAAACCACCCACAATCTTGCCCGTCTCAATCTCTTTCGGAGCCTGACAGGTCTTGGCCAATGCGATGATTTCGCTGAAATCCTTCTTGCCGTTGGCATCGGCAGGGATGTGCTTCCATCCTGGGAATCCCGTGCTGTTGGTGGTGAACACGCGGTCTTTGTAGGTGGCGCTGCCGGTCGGAGGAACGATGCAGTTGGTGGTGAACAAAATCGGGCCGTTGAAAGCCTCGAATTCCTCGCGCTGCTTCCACCAGGCGTTGCCGTAGTTGCCCTTCAGATGGCTGTATTGCTTCAATTTGGGATAGTAATGCGCAGGCAGCATCTCGCTGTGGGTGTAGATGTCGATGCCTGCGTCTTTGCTCTGTTCAAGCAGTTGCTCGATGTCATTGAGGTCGTGTCCGCTGACCAAAATACCCGGACGGTTGCCCACACCGATGTTCACCTCCGTGATTTCGGGATTTCCGTAGGCGGTGGTATTGGCTTTGTCCAACAAGGCCATTGCTTTCACGCCCCATTCGCCGGTTTTAAGCGCAAGGGCAGTGAGCTCGTTGGCATCGTTGCAGGTGACAAGCTGTCCGAGGGTTTGCAGGATAAACTCGTTGATGTCGCTGTCCACTTGACCGAGACGGGCAGCATGTTCCAGATAGGCGGCCATACCTTTGAGACCGTACATGGTGAGTTCTTTCAGCGAGCGGATATCCTCGTTGCTTTCGGCAAGGATGCCCACGGTTTGGGCTTTCTCGTCATACTGTTCGCGAGTGCCGTTCCATTCCAGCACATCGAGTTTCGGCAGTTCAATACCTTGCTTGTTGGTCACGCGGTCTTTGAACATGTCTCGCAATTCCAGTCCCTTGTCAATGCGGGCGGAAATGCTCTCGAGGTCGAAATTGGCGTTGGTGATGGTGCAGAACAGCGCGTCGTTCACAAAGGTGTGGATGCTCTTGCGGAAGTCGCAGTAGTCGTGTCCGCAGCCATGTTGATGGTGGTTGGCGATGACGCCCAATCCTTTAAGGACATAAATCAACAGGTCCTGAGCGTGTGCCACTTGCGGGGTCTTTCCGCACACACCTGAAATCTTGCAGCCGACACATCCGGCGGTTTCCTGACACTGGAAACAAAACATTTTTTCGTTCATAACATATAAGGTTTAAGTTAATACTGAATTCTGGGGCAAAAGTACAACCGCTGCACAACGTGAATCGTAACATTTGTTACAGCACGCATTTTTTTAATATTTTTGCAAAAAAAATGATATGGAAGAACTCAAACGAATCAAGCTCTTTGCGGGATGCAGCGACGATGCTTTGGAACGCCTTCTCGAAAGCCCGTGTCGCCGTCAGGAATATCCTGCGGGCAGACGTATGCTCAACGCGGGCGACCCTTGCCGTGCGCTGATGGTGCTTGTCGAGGGACAGGCCGAGGCAAGGATGATAGGGGAGGAGGGCCGCGAGCTGCTCGTGGACCATCTCAATGCCCCAATGCTGCTGGCTCCGGCATTCCTCTTCGCCACACCCAACATTGTTCCTGTCGAAGTTACCGCCGTGACCGACTGCGTCGTGTGGCACATCAACCGCGAGGCGTTCTTCGAGTTCATGCAGCAAGAGCCGTCTGTTCTCCGTGCCTTTTTGGAAGAACTATCCGCGAAAGGTCATTTCCTGAGCGGCAAGATGCGCTCTTTTGCGGTGAAAGGACTGAAAAACCGTGTTTTCGAATATCTTGAGGAGAATGTCAACATCACCTCCGTCGCCGATGTCGCCCAACAGTTGGGAGCCACAAGGCCCTCGCTCAGCAGAGTCCTTTCGGAAATGCTCGGAGAAGGGCTTGTGGTTAAGGATGGGAAGGGGTATAGGAAGGCTTAATATGTCACCCGACAACTTACTCAAAGTCGGAGGCCTCGCTGAGGATGGAGACGATGAACCGGCGCGAACGCTTGACGAGTTCGGAAGTCAAGTCTCATAGGTATCAGTATTGAAAATATGAGTGCAGAAATAACATTTTCGGGAATATGAATGCTATGGTGTTCGCCCACCGGTAGAGATTCAATGCATTGCGTTTCTGTGATTACCCAATCTCCTCCAACGCTCCCGTCTCTGAATCGATGATGAACCCTCGTACTACGATGTCCTTTGGCACAAGCGGGTGCGTCCGGATAGTCTCGACGGTCTTGCGAACGGAGGTCGGGGTGTCTTTGAAGCCCTCCAACCAATGGTCCAGGTCGATGCCGCACTTGCGGATGGTGTCGAGGCACGCATCCGTCACGCCGCGGGCAATCATCTCGTGGTGGAAATGGTCATAACTCATGTGGCAGGCACCGCAGTGCGAGTGCGCCACCACCATGATTTCCTGGACGCCCAGTTCGTAGATGGCCACAATCAGGCTGCGCATTGCCGAATCGAAAGCGGAGATCACCAAACCGCCGGCGTTCTTGATAATCTTCGCATCGCCGTTCTTCAGTCCGAGAGCGGCAGGCAGCAGCTCCGTCAGACGGGTGTCCATACACGACAGAACCGCCAACTTCTTGCCGGGATACTTGTCGGTGATATACTTCTCGTATCCTTTCTGTGCCACGAAGGTTTTGTTGTATTCGATAATTTGGTCAATCATTGTCTCTTTTATTTAGTTGGCAAAGGTAAGAAAATGTTGCTCTCGGGCGGCACTTGCGGCAAATGCTCATATCCAAGTAAAGTTATCCCCTGCACCAACCTCAAAGTGGTATTTGGCGATGCCGATTCTTGAACGTCAGGCCGACCCAGCATGAATTAAGGCCGAGAGTTTGCAAAAGCAGCACCACATGCTCTCCGTAGTAGCCCGCCGCATCATCGCCACCGATGCCTTTTGGGGCCACCACGGCAATGTAGTTGCTCACATTCCCGAACTTGCCGTATTTCGGCCAGTCCACGCCTTTCCGAAATGCCTTGGGCTCGTTGGTTACCAACTGAAGATGCACGCCGCCCTCACGGTTGCAGAGGTCGATACACTCCCGTATCGCCTCGATTTTCTCAGCCTCGATGGGCTTGTCTGAATACTGCCGCACGCTGTGGCGGGCAGTGATGGCTTCTAATAGTGTCATATTGTGTTTGTTGATATCAGACGCAAAAATACTGAAAAATGTCTCTTCCTGTAACCTTTACGGTTCCATCTCCGGGTGCTGCACGGAAAGCGGCAGGCCCTTCTGTGAGAGGTAGAACATGTAGAGGATGACGGGCTTGGTGCCCCGGTTCTCGCCGTGGTGGACGGTCCCGACCATCTCCACAACGGCCTCGCCCTCGTGGACGACCTTCTCCGTTCCGTCCTGGGCAACAATGGTCAATTCCCCTTGTACTAATACGCCATGGTTCATCACATCATGGTGATGCCAGCTGAGTTTCCTGCCTGCTGGAAACACATATTTTATGGCTACCAGCTCAGGACGGCCTTGCGGATAGTCGGGCAACTCCGCACCATCCCAACTCTCCGAGGTGCGGATAAGTTCCGTGGTTTCTACTTGTTCCATATCATTTATGATTATAATTGTATTTACGGGTTGTGCATTGCATTTGAGTTCGGCCAAGATCTCTTGTTGATAAAGATTTTGGTGCGGCAAAGATACTCTTTTCCCGATACAAATCCTTTTCTTCCTCGTGGACGACCATCTCCGTTCCGTTCAGGGCGACGATAGTCAGTGTCATGCTCTAACGAAAAACACCATAGAGCAAATGCTCATTAAATTGCAAACGGGAAAAGCAACAAAAAAAAGGCGGTCGTTTTGACCGCCTTCTGTGTCCCCTCAGGGACTCGAACCCTGGACCCATTGATTAAGAGTCAATTGCTCTACCAACTGAGCTAAGGAGACATTGCCTTGCTTTTGCGGGTGCAAAAATACATTTTTTTTCTATCTTTGCAAAAAAAAAATTTTAATATGAAAATTTATACAAAAACAGGTGATAAAGGCGCCACTTCGTTGGTTGACGGAACCCGCGTGAGTAAGACCAGCCAGTTGTTAAAGTGCTATGGCACAGTGGATGAGTTGAACGCTCATATCGGTCTTCTGATTTCGATTGAGGCGGATGATTTCCTGACTGACATTCAGCGCCAACTTTTTGTCATTGGGGGGATGTTGGCTACACCAACCGAAAAATGGGAGAAATTTTGGAAGAATTCCAATCTGGATTCCTTCATTCTGAAGGTGGAAGAGAGGATTGACGCCATGACTGCGGAAATACCACCTTTCAGAGGTTTCATCCTGCCACAGGGTAATGAAGCCATTGCTCGTGCACATTTGTGCCGCACAGTTTGCCGAAGAGCTGAACGTGAGGTGGTTGCGCTGTTTGAAGAAAATCAGGCCTATGAAACCCCTATGATATTGCTGAATCGACTGTCAGATTTTTTCTTTACTTTGGCTCGTTTTTACCATAAAAAAATGAATGTTGATGAAACGTGCTGGTAATCAGAATAATAAAATTTTCTAAAAAGGTTGTTTTTCTCAATATTACATAGTACTTTTGCCGCCCATTAAAAAAAAGATAATCAAAATATGTATTGGACCTTAGAATTAGCATCAAAACTGGAAGATGCTCCCTGGCCTGCAACAAAGGATGAGTTGTTGGATTATGCTATCCGCTCCGGTGCTCCAATGGAGGTGATTGAGAATTTGCAGGAGATTGACGATGAGGGAGAGGCCTACGACTCTATCGAGGATTTGTGGCCCGACTACCCGACCAAGGAGGATTTCTTCTTCCACGAGGACGAATATTAAAATAGTCACCGAGGCAAACTGCGATGACTATTTGGTATTCATCGATAAAAGCGCGCTAATATGGCGCGTTTTTTTGTGCCGGTAATTATTTGATCAGATTGCCCAGAATGTCTCGCGAAAGTTCACGCGTGAGGGTGCGTGCAGCAGCAGAGGTGGCGTTCTTCACTACTTTTTGTGTGGCACTTTTAGTAGTCTTGGTCTTCTTGCCCGTAACCTTGTCACTGACCGCTGTGCCCAGGAGCGAGCCGATGGTAGCCGTGACCGCCGTGAATACGGCCTTTAGCACCTTGGAGCCGACCCCCTTCTTCTGGTTAATGGCTTTTCCTGGACCTCCGTTGGAACTTTGTTCAATTTCCCGCTTGCCGTCTTGTGTCGCCAGGTTGTTGTCTTCAGCCTCTTTCAACAGCATTTCATATGCGCTTACGCTATCCGTAGGCGTGTCGTATTTGCCGTAAACGCGACTGCTCCGGATGATGGTGTTGCGCTGCTCGGGGGTGACGGCTCCGATTTGGGAGAGCGGGAACAGTATCTTGGCGCGTTGCACAATGTTCGGTGCGCCCTTCTCATCCAAGAAGCTGACCAGCGCCTCGCCAGTTTCCAGTGTGGAGATGGCCTCTTCGGTCTTGAACTCCGGATTGGGACGGAATGTGTCGGCGGCGGTCTTCACGGCCTTCTGGTCTTTCGGCGTGTAGGCGCGCAGGGCGTGCTGCACGCGGTTGCCTAACTGTCCCAAGATGTTCTCCGGCACATCGTTCGGATATTGGGTGATGAAATAGACTCCCACACCCTTGCTTCGGATCAGGCGGATGACCTGCTCAATCTTGTCGGTCATGGCTTTGGAGGTGTCCTCAAAGAGCATGTGGGCCTCATCGAAGAAGAAGACCAACTTAGGCAGGTCAAGGTCACCGACCTCGGGCAGGGTGGAGTAGAGTTCGGAGAGCAGCCACAGCAGGAAGGTACTGTAGAGTTTGGGTTGGAGCATCAGCTTGTCGGCGGCGAGCACGCTCATCACGCCCTTGCCGTTCTCCACCTGCAGAAAATCGTGGATGTCGAAGCTGGGCTCGCCGAAGAACTGGTTGGCACCTTGGTTTTCCAGTTGCAGCAGTGCCCTTTGGATTGCTCCGACGGTAGCGGTGGAGATGTTGCCGTATTGTGTGGTGTATTCTTTCGCGTGTTTGGCCACATAGTCGAGCATGGCGCGCAGGTCCTTCATGTCGAGGATGAGCAGGCCGTGCTCATCGGCGATGCGGAACACGATGTTGAGCACGCCGTCCTGCGTCTCGTTGAGGCCGAGCAGGCGCGACAGCAGTTGCGGGCCCATCTG